>JAGPFT010000225.1 GCA_018056405.1 Anaerolineae bacterium | reverse complement strand
CGATCTGTTCGCCTACTGCGCCCGCGAAGTGCCCAAGTGGAACACGATCAGCATCAGCGGCTATCACATCCGCGAGGCGGGCAGCACCGCCGTGCAAGAAGTCGCCTTCACCCTGGCCAACGGCATCGCCTACGTGCAGGCCGCGCTCGACGCCGGGCTGGGCGTGGACGACTTCGCCCCGCAACTGTCGTTCTTCTTCAACGCGCACAACAACTTCCTGGAGGAGATCGCCAAGTTCCGCGCGGCGCGGCGGCTGTGGGCGCGCATCATGCGCGAGCGCTTCCGCGCGCAAGACCCGCGTAGCTGGCAACTCAAGTTCCACACGCAGACCGGTGGCAGCACCCTCACCGCGCAGCAGCCGGAGAACAACGTCGTCCGTGTGACGCTGCAGGCGTTGGCGGCGGTGCTCGGTGGCACGCAAAGCCTGCACACCAACAGCATGGACGAGGCGCTGGCCCTGCCCACCGAGGCGGCGGTGCAGGTGGCCTTGCGCACACAGCAGATCATCGCCCACGAGTCCGGTGTGGCCGACACGGTAGACCCGCTGGCGGGCAGCTACGCCATCGAAACGCTGACCGACGAGATCGAGCGCCGTGCAGCGGAGTATATTGCCCACATTGACGCGCTGGGCGGGGCGCAGGCGGCGATTGAGGCGGGCTACATCCAGAACGAGATCAACGAGGCGGCCTATGCCACCCAGCGGGCCGTCGAGCGCGGCGAGCAGATCGTCGTCGGCGTCAATGCGTTTACGTCCGACGGAGACCAGCGCACGCCCCGCGAGATTCTCCGCGTTGATCCGGCGGTCGAGGCGGCGCAGCGCGAGCGGCTGGCCCGCCTGCGCGCCAGTCGTGACAACAGCAGGGTACGCGAATTGCTGGCCCACCTGGAGGCGGCAGCACGCGGGACAGACAACCTGATGCCGCTGTTCATCACCTGTGTCGAAAACGACGCCACGCTCGGCGAGATTTGCGGGGTGCTGCGCGGCGTCTTCGGCGAATACCGGCCCAGCATCACCCTGTGAGCCTGCGCCCGCACAAGGTCATGTGGGTGTAGGCTGGCAGATGAACACGGCTACCAGGCGCGGCACGTAGGGGCGCTGCTCTGCTGCGCCCAGGTTTACCTCACCCCCAGCCTTGCTGCGCTCGGTTTGCCCCTTCTCCATGTTGGAGAGGGGGCGGCGAGGCTCGCGTCAGCGGGCCGGGCGGGGGTGAGGTCAGCCAAGCGCCCGCTTGCCGTACCTGACAGCGCCCACCCTTGTGCTATGATCGGTGCGCGTTCCCTGCCGCCGGAGGTCATCACCATGCGCTGTCTCACGCTCCAACGGGCGTCCGCTGCCCTGGTTGCCGCGCTCCTGCTCGCCCTGATCCCCTCGCCGCTGGCTGCGCCCCCCGCCCGCGCGCAAGGCCCTTGCGATGCCCTGATCGCGCCGCGCCTGCAAACCGGCGCGACGGCCCGCGTCATTTCGCCCTACGGCCTCAGCCTGAAGAACCAACCCCTCAGCGGCGCGGCTGGCGCGGCAGAACTGGCGCTGCTGCCCTTCGGGACGGTCGTCAGCGTGCTGGACGGGCCGCGCTGCAACCTGGGCTACGTGTGGTGGCAGGTGCGCCTGGCCAGCGGAACGACCGGCTGGGCCGCCGAAGGTGACGCGAGCAACTACTTCATGGCACCGCACACGGACACTCTGCCCGTCTTCCGCCCGCGCGATGGCGGAGCCGCGCTGGACATCTTCACAGTGGCGCGCGACGGGAGCGCCGCGCTGCGCGGCATGATCCCCATCGCGCCGCAGCCTGCCACGCCGCGTGAACTCTGGCAACAGGTGGAGATTGATGCGCTCGGCCAGGCGCTCGACACCGCGCGCGCGCAGTGCCCCGGACGGCTGGCCGGCACGCCGCTGGAAGGGATCGCGACGCTCGACGAAGCGCTCGCCCTGCCCCTGCCCGCGCTCGAATACGACTTCTACCCCGCGCCATCTGGCGAGCGGCTGGTGCTGGTGCGCCACCATCATCTGCTCGTCCCACGTTGCGACACGGTGATCCCGCAGCGCATCGGCATGAGCACGGTCAGCGTGCTCGACGCGACCGGCGCGGAGACGGCCCTCTTTCCCTTCCCACAGCACGGCTCCGTGCCCGCCTCCGAAGACGCCTACACGCCCTCTGGGCCGGACGCCTGGAACGTGACGCTGGACGAGGTCATCTGGTCGCCGCACGAGCGCTACATCGCCTTCGTCGCCGCCTACCGCGACGCCTGCCCCGGCGGGCCGTGCTACCGCTTCCACCTGTACATCGCCAACCTGGAGACGGGCCAGCTTTACCTGCCCGGTGAAGGGCGGCACCTGGGCTGGACGAACGGCGGCGAGGGGATCGCCTTCTTTCGGTTGCTGACGGGGGAGGCCGGGCAGACGCAGGCGCACCTCTTCACCGCCCGCCCCGATGGGACGGCTCGCCAGGAAGTGTGGCTGCCCGGCGGCGCGGAGTACGTCTCAGCGGAGCGGCATGACCTGGGCCTGCCCTGGAACAGCAGCAGCACGCGCGTCCTGGTCGCCAACCGGGGCTTCGGCGAGGTGATGCTGCTCACCCTCAGCGACCGCGCCCTCACCCCGCCCCTCCCCGTGCCGGACCTCATGCCGGGGCCGAACCGTCTGGCGGTGCACCTGGTGCGCGGGGAGTCGGCGCTGCTGTGGACGACCATTCGCGGGGACTTCGTGCTGCAGGATGCGCGCACGGGCCGCTGGGAGCGCCTGCACAGCGAGCTGGCCTCGACGGGGATCGCCCCGCGCCGCGTGCAGCCCTTCGGCATGGGCGACGCCGCGCTGATCGAGATGGCCGACGGCTCAGCCTACGTCCTCGACCTGGAGGCCGACCGGCTGACGGCGGTGGCCCTGCCCGCGCCCTAGCGCCGCGTGTCCTCGGTCACCCCCTCCACCGCCACCGGAATCGTGAAGTGGAAGGTCGTCCCTTCGCCGGGCGTGCTCTCCACCCAGACCTTGCCGCCGTGCTGCTCGATCAGCCCGCGCGTGATGGTCAGGCCCAGGCCGGTGCCCGGCTGCTCGCGCACGGCGGGGTTGTCGCTGCGGAAGTACGGCGTGAAAAGCCGGCGCAGGTCGTCTTCGCTCATGCCAATGCCGGTGTCCTGCACGCTGCAATGAATCACCTCCGGCGCGCCCTGCGGGTCCCACATGTTGCGCACCGCCCGCGCCCGGATGCTCAGCGCGCCGCCTTCGGGCGTGTACTTGTTCGCGTTGGACACAAAGTTGGTCATGATCTGCACCAGGCGCGTGCGGTCGCCGAGCGCTGCCGGCAGGCGCTCCGGCACGTCCACCGTCACCGTCTGCTCCTTGTCGTCGAGCATCCGCTGTTGGGCGCGCAGCGTCTCCGTCACCACCTCGGCGAAGCTGACCGGAGCGATGTCCAGGCGCAGGTTGTTGGTTTGCTGTTTGGTCAGGTCGTTCAGGTCGCTGACCAGCGTCTCCATGCGCATGACATTGTGGAAGATCGTGTGCAGGAAATCGGACTGCTGAGGATTCACCGGCCCGACCACGCCCTTGAGCAGCAGGTCGGTGTACCCGCGCAGGCTGGTCATGGGGTTGCGCAGTTCGTGAGCCACAAACGAGACGAGCTCGCTCTTGGCAACGTTGGCCCGCTGCAATTCCTGGAACAACTGCGAGTTGACGATGGCCGGCGTGGCGTGCTCAGCCAGGCGCGCGACGAAATCCAGGTCGAGCAAGTCCAGCGCGCCGTCCTGGTCGCTTTCCAGCAGCATCGCGCCGATCACCTGCCCGGCGCTGATCAGCGGCACAGTAAGCTGGGCCACGCAGCCGGGCAGCGTCTCGCTGTAGTCGGGGTCGAGCGCCAGATCGGAGATGAGCGAGGGCCGGGCCGTGCGCACGACGCGGCCCAGCACGCCCTCGTCGTCGCGGAAGGTGCGCGCTTCCGGGCTGGGCGCGAACGGCGAGGCGGACGGGTACCCGTAGGACATCACCATGCGCAGCGTGCTCTGCACGCGGTCGCGCATGAAGAAGGCGCAGGCCGCCGCCCCGCTCTTGCGCAGCGCCCAGTCCATCATGATGTCCACCACGCGCCGCAGGTCGAGCGTGCGGTTTAGCTCGTAGTCAATGCGCTGCATCGTGTCTAGCTCTTGCACGCGCAGCGCAAGCTGCTGGTCGGTCATGTCGAACAGGCGCGCGTTCTCGATGGCGACGGCGGCCTGCCCGGCAAAAGTCGAGAGCATGTCGGCGTCTTCGGGGCCGAAAACCGCGCCGCCGCGTTTGTCGCGCACCTGCAGCACACCGATGGCCCGCCCGCTGGCCAGCAGGGGCACAGATAGAATCGCGCCGGGCGCGCCACCTGCCCCGGCGTCGGGCGGGGGCGCGTTGGCGATGATCGGCGCGCCGCGCTGCACCGTCTCGCCGGCCAGCCCCTCGCTCAGCGGCAGGCGCGTGCTCACCAGGGCTTGGTCGCCGCCGACGACGACGCGCACCTCCAGGTTGCCCGCGTTCTCGTCCACCAGCAACAGAGTCCCGGCCTCGGACTCCAGGATTTGCACGGCGTTCTCGGTGATCAGGCTCAGCAGCCGGTCTACGTTGCCCATCTCCGAGGCAAGTTGGTTGGCGATCTCGTTGATGGCAGCAAGTTGGCGGGCGCGCTGCTGCATCTTGTCGAAAAGCTGGAGCTTGTCAATGGCGCTCGCCGCCAGGTTCGCAATGTCCACAAAGAGGTCTTGCTGCTCGTCGCTGAAGGTGACGCCCGCCTCGGTCAGCGCCGTGATCATCACGCCAAGCACGCCGCCGCCCGTATCCGCCAGCAGCGGGACGCCCAGCCACGCCTTGAGCCGGGGATTGTCCGGCGGAGTGTTGGCGGCGCGGCGCAAGGACTCGCGCGCGTAGTCGTCGGTGCGTAGCGGCTGCTGCGTCCGCGCCACCTCGCTAACCAGGTCAGCGCCCAGGGGCCAGCGCAGCCCTTCCAGAGCGGCCACGCGATCCTCGCCCTCGTTGTAGAACACGTAATGCAGCGTGTGGGTGCCCGCGTCGCGCAGGGCGATGGCGAACACCGGCGCGTCAATCACACGCCGCGTCTGGGCGTAGATCAGTTCGAGCAGCGTGTCGAGATCAATGGCAAAGTTCAGGGCGCGGCTGACCTGGCTGAGCACATCCTGCACGCGGACGCGCCGTTCCAGGTCGTCCACGGCCTGCGCCCGCTCGACGGCCAGGGCCACCTGGTCGCTCAGACTCTCGATGAAGCGCAGGTCTTCGTAGCTGTAGGGCGCGCCGCCCCTGCGCGGGCCGATGGCGAGAATGGCATTCAGCCCTTTCTGCCCGCCCAGGCCCACGATGACCGGCGCGCCCAGCACAGCCAGGCTCGCCCGGCTGCTCACCACTTCCAGCGGCAACGGGCGTCCTTCTTCCAGGTACAGCAGGCCAGGCTGCGCGCGCAGGTAGCGCACCAGCCCGCTCTCCGCGCCGAAGACCACATCGGTGAGGCGCTGGCCCGTCGCCGGGTCAGGGCGCGGGCGATAGTCGCCCGTCGCCGCGTCGCGCACGAACAGAA
>JAGPFT010000224.1 GCA_018056405.1 Anaerolineae bacterium | reverse complement strand
GGTGATTGGTGCACGTTGGCGGAAGTCTACCAGTGGTTGTTCGATGGTTTACCCCACCCTAAATCCCTCCCCGCCAGCAGGGAGGGACTTGAGTCTGCTCCCCTTTCTCCGCTGGCGGGGAAAGGGGGCTGGGGGGATAGGGGTCCATCAGGCCAAACCGCGCACCTATTGTACTAGTGCTCGCCTGGGGCGGGCCGCTTCAGGGGCGTACCGCACCAGGGGAAGCATGTAGATGGCGTCTTGACCTCACCCCTGCTCGGCGCTAACGCACCTCGCTGCCCCCTCTTCGCTGCGGAGAGGGGGCAGGCCGAGCGCAGCGAGGCCGGGGGTGAGGTCAAGTGAAGAGCCACGCCAAACCACAGACATGCCTGATGCCTGTTCGCCTGGGGCGGGCAGCGCGGTGTGGAGGTTCCTCATGGCCTACGCGACACAGATGGCGTCAGCCGGCACGCGCAGCCGCAGCCAGGCGGCCCGCGCCCATCTGACAGCTTATGGTTTCCTGGCGCCGGCGGGGGTGCTCGTCCTGTTCTTTTTCTTCATTCCGATGATCCTCATTTTGTTCCTGAGCATCACCAACCTGGCCACCACCAATTTCACCACCGACGTGCTGAAGATGGCTACGTCGCAAGACCCGCGTTACATTGTCTGGGGCGACAACTTCGAGCGCATGTTCGCCGACGAATACGCGCCCAAGATTCTCTTCAATACTTTCTTCTACGTGCTGTTCACGTTGCTGCTGTTCAACGTGGGGCTGGGGCTGGTCATCTCGCTGCTGACGACGCACATCCACCGCCGCGCCGGGTTCTTCTTTCGCGCGCTGTGGATTTTGCCGCGCATCACCTCGCCGGCGGTGTACATCCTGATGTGGAAACGCATCGTCGCCGCCTCGCCGTTCGGCATCCTCAACCAGTTCAACGAGTTGTTGGGCCGCCCGGAAGTCAACTATTTCCAGGAAGACCCCTGGGTGTTCATCATCATGCTCAACGGCTTCATCGGCGCGTCGTTCGGCATGATCATCTTCACCTCGGCTATCGAGTCCATCCCCAAAGACCTGCTCAACGCCTCGCTGGTGGATGGGTCATCGCTGTTGCAGCGCGTGCGCTATGTGATCCTGCCGCTGCTGCGCTGGCCGCTGCTGTTTGTGATCACCTACCAGACGCTGTCGCTGCTGACTTCGTTTGAGTACATCCTGCTCTTCAACCAGGGCGGTGCCGCCTCCAATAACGAGGTGTGGTCGCTGGCGGCGTACAACCGCGCGCTGAACACCTATTTCGCCAACGCGCAGTGGGGCTATGGCTCGGCGTTCGCCGTCGTGCTGGTGGTCATTGGCGTGGTCATGGCGACGGTCTACATGCGCGTCTTCCGCTTCAACGAACTGGTCGCCGAGCCGAAGATCGAGGTGCTGTGATGGCCGTATCTGCGCGCGCTTCCAGGATGGAGTTGCCGCCCAACGTCGAGGAACTGGAATACCGGCGAGCTGCGACGGGCGAATTGGTCGGCCAGGCGGTATTCTCGGCGCTGATCGTGCTGTTGTTCTTCCAGTTAGGCGTGATCCTGTTCAAGGTGCTGGAACCGCTGATCCGTTCCGCGCCGAGTCTGTTGGGGTCCGAGCTAGAAGTCGAGGAGACGCTGACCCGCGCCATCGCCAGCGCGCTCACGTTGCTGGCCCCCTTCGCCGCTTACGGCGCGTGCGGTGCGAAACTGCGCCGGCTGGCCGCGTTCGACCGGCGGCGGGCGCTGCGCGTGGCGCTGCTGGCCGGGGCTGTGGTCTACGTCATCACCACGATGGGCCAGTGGGTATTCCAGGTGGGGCCGTTCGCGGAGAAGCCGTCGCTGGAGATGTCCTTCGAGCAGACGGCGGATGGCGTGCTGATCACCGAGATCGTCGAGGGCGGGACAGCAGACGAGGCGGGGCTGAAGGTGGGCGACCTGATCATCGCCATTGGTCGCGCGCCGACCGATCTGGCCGGGCTGAAGGAGAAGATTGCCCAGTCAGCTTTTGAGAGCAAGATCGGGCTGCGCATCGTGCGCGATGGCGAGGAAGACCTGCTGCCCGTCGAGGTCGTGCCCGCAGTGGAGGTCGGCCTGGCCCCGCTGATCGGGGGGCTGGCGCTGGCCCTGTTCATCGCTGCGGCGGCGGTCGTCTGGCCGGGCGGGCTGACGCCCTACGTGCTGATGGTCGTGATTATGGTGCCGCTGCTCATTGGCTACCTGTGGTTGGTCGTGGCCTCCTTCTCCTACCGGACGGAGGGGCTGCTGCCGGTCAACGCGGCGGGCGAGTTCGGCGGCTTCACCCTGCGCAACTGGGAGTTTCTCACCCGCGAGGGCACCAGCTCTGACCCTAGCATCTGGCGCATCACGCTGAATACGCTCATCATCGCCAGCCTGATGATGGTGCTGGTGCTGCTCGTGTCGTCCATGGCGGGCTACGCCCTGTCGCGCATGAACTTCCCTGGGCGCAGGTCCTTTCTCTCACTGACGCTGATCCTGCACGGCTTCCCGGCGGTCACACTGCTGATCGCCATCTTCTTCGTGCTGCGCAACATCGGCAAGGTGCCCGTCATTGGCGACTACTTCGGTTTCAACACGCGCGGCGGGATCGCGCTGGTGATGGTCGCCTTCGAGTTGCCCCTGGGCGTGTGGCTGATGAAAGGCTTCTTCGACAACATCCCCTGGGACATGGAGCGCTCGGCGCTGATTGACGGGGCGTCGCGCTGGCGCACCTTCTGGCAGATTCTGCTGCCGCAGATTCGCCCTGGCATCCTGGCCCTGGGCATTTTCGCCTTCATTTCCGGCTGGGGGGCGTACCTGATCCCGCAGACGTACAGTATCGGCACCAAGACGGCGACGCTGGCCGTGTATATCAGCCAGCGCACATTTGAGACGGCTCCGATGAACTGGAACGAGCTGGCCGCCATCGGCCTGTACCAGATGCTCCCGGTCTTCATCATCTTTGTGTTCGCCCAGGAGTACCTGCTCAACATCTACGCGGGCGGCATGAAGGGTAGCGCGTAGGGGGAAGGGTGCGATGAGAATCACGCTTGAGAGCCTGAGCAAGAAGTTCGGCACCGTCGTCGGGGTGGACGACATCACCCTGACGGTAGAAGACGGCGAGTTCGTCGCCTTCCTGGGGCCGTCGGGCTGCGGCAAGACCACCACGCTGCTGATGATCTCCGGCATCTACAAGCCAACGGCGGGCACCATCCGCTTCGACGAGCGTGTCGTGAATCAGATGGCACCCAAAGACCGCAACATTGGCATGGTCTTCCAGAGCTACGCCCTCTACCCGCACATGACCGTCTTCGGCAACATGAGTTACCCGCTCAAGCTGAAGAAAGTGTCGAAGGAAGAGCAGATGTTGCGCGTGCACGAAGTAGCCGACAAGATGGGCATCGGCGACCTGCTCGACCGGCGGCCCGGCCAGCTTTCGGGTGGGCAGCAGCAGCGCGTGGCCCTGGGCCGCGCCCTGGTCAAGCAGCCGGACGTGCTGCTCTTCGACGAGCCGCTCTCCAACCTGGACGCGCGCCTGCGCCTTTCGATGCGCGGCGAGATCAAGCACCTGCAGAAGGAACTGGGCATCACCGCCATCTACGTGACGCACGACCAGGTGGAGGCGATGACCATGGCCGACCGCATCGCCGTGATGAACCAGGGCAGGCTGGAGGCGTTCGACACGCCCGACGATCTCTACGACCGGCCCAAGACGCTGTTCGTCGCCGGCTTCGTCGGCAACCCGCCGATGAACTTCCTGGAGGTGGAAGTCCGGCAAGAGGGCGGCGTGTTCTACGCGGTCAATGAGGCGCTGCGCGTGGAGGTGCCACCGGAGCGCGGCGAACCGGCGGCGCAGCACGGCGGGCGCGTGATCCTGGGCGTCCGCCCGGAGGACATCACCCTCACTGACGCCGGAGAGGTCAAAGGCGAGGTCTTCCTGGTTGAGCCGCTGGGCCGCGATGACCTGCTCAATGTGCACCTTGACGCTGCCAACCGCCTGAGTGTGCTGGCTGACCCGGCAGCGCGTATTCGCGCGGGGGACAGCGTTGCTCTGAGCCTGGACATGCGCCGGGTGCAGTTCTTCGACCCGCAGACGGAGCAATCGCTGCTCTGGCGCTGACGGGCGAGGGAGTGCGAAGCGCAGAGACGCGCAGCGCGCAGAGGAAGAGCCGGCAAAACGGACTTCCGAAGTCTCCGTCCGAAGACTTCGGAAGTCCCTCCTGATCCCTTCTCTGCGTCCTCCGCGCCTCTGCGATGATGTTTTTTCCCTTGATACCCACGCTGAACAAGGAGGTGGCACCCGCCGATGACCCACTGGATGGCCGCGTTGGCGGCCCATTGCAAGCGTGCGCGCCAGCAGCATCCGGGCGACCGGCTGATGGTCGTCTTCGACGCGGACGGCGCGCTCATTGACCGGCGGCGCTCGTTCGGCCCGGCGCTGCGCCCGTATTCTGGCGCGCTGGAGACGGTGCGCTGGCTGGAGACGGGGTTAGGCTGTGCGGTGGGACTGGTCTCGGCGCGGCCAGGGGCCGAGCGCGCGGCGATGCTGGCCACGCTCAACGCGCTGGGCACAGCGTATCGCGTCCAGTTCGAGGACGCGCGCCTGCATTTGCGCCCGGACGGCTGGGCGGGCGATGAGGCGGCGGCCAGGGCAGCGGGCGTGGGCGCGTTCCAGGCGGCGGGCTGGCGCGTCGTCGCCGTGCTGGATAGCGCGCCGGAGGCGCTGGCGGCGGTCGCGGCGAACGACGAGGCGGGCGAGATTCTGCTGTTGCACGCGGCGCTTGACGGCGCGCCGCGCGAGGGTGCGCTCCCGCCGCGCGCCCTTTCCGGCGACGCCTACCGCCTGGCCGATCTGATCGCCGAGCGCGACTTGCCGCCGGATGTGGGGCTGGTCTGGCACGGGCTGAACGACGAGCCGAACGTCCGGCAATTCCTGGCGTCGGAGATTGAGTGGGGCGAGTGCGACATTCACCTCGACCCGCGCACCGACCGCCTGGTGCTGCATCACGACGAACTTGACGACGCGCCCGCGAACCACGTGGCTGCCCTGCTGACGCTCGACGACCTGCTGGCGCGGATGCGCGAGCGGGGCAAGGCGGTCAAGCTCGACCTGAAGGGCGGCGGGCCACTGATCGGGCGGGCGCTGGCGCTGGTCGAGCGGCATGGCTTCGACGACGATCACCTGTGGCTCAACGGCTACCTGCAACTGCTGGGCGAGGCGGGCGTGCGCCAACTGGCCGAGGCGCGGCCAGGGGCCATCCTGCAAGCGCCGGTGGACTTCATGGGCGTCCTGGCGTGCAGCCTGCCCGACCACACCAAGGCCATCCTCGACACGTTGCGCGGCTGGGGGATGAACCGCTTCTCGATCAACTTCATGAGCGCCGAGCGCCCGCAGTTCTACGACCTGATGCTGCGCTGGGGCTTGGAGGTCAACCTGTACGGCGTGGTAGACCTGGAGACGTTCCTGGGGGCGGTGCTGCTGCATCCGCGCTCAGTGACGGCGGACTTCAACTTCCCGCAGTGGCACTACTACGGGCGCGGCTCCGGGCAGGGCGGGCGCTACTACGAGTACGAGCAGC
>JAGPFT010000223.1 GCA_018056405.1 Anaerolineae bacterium | reverse complement strand
GTACAGCACTGCCTGTTACCATTGCCAGAGGAGAGCCGCGTGACCCCTAAAAGAACACACCCTGAAGGCGAGACGCTCCGTACAGAGGAGATCGGCGCGAAGGACAGAACGCCCCGCCAGGATCAGGAAACTGTAGCGGGCCAGGCCCTTCAGCCGGATGCCAATGGCACCGCCCCGGCAGCGGTAGCGGATGGGCGGGAAGAAGTCGCCCTGTCCGACCAACTCGAAAGGGTGCAGACTCTCGCCGATGAGTACCTGAACAGCCTGCAACGCGAGCGCGCCGCTTTCCAAAACTACCGCAGGCGCGTCGAGCGCGAACGCGCCGAGCAGTCGCAGAATATCACCGGCGACTTGCTGCTGAGACTGCTGCCCACGCTCGATGACTTCTACCGGGCGATGGATGCCGTGCCAGAAGGGGGGCGCAACGAGTGGTTCGAGGGCATGGCGCTCATCCTGCGCAAGCTGGAACGCTTTCTGGCAGACGAGGGCGTCGTCGAGATCAAGGCGCTCGGCCAGCCGTTCGACCCCGCCTTCCACGAGGCTATCGGCGTGGACGCCAATGCCGGCGCTGAGAGCGGCACCATCACGCAGGTTTTGCGGCGCGGCTACCGGCTCGGTGACCGCGTGTTGCGCCCGGCGTTGGTGCGCGTCGCGCCATAGCCGGGACGGTCCCGCCGGAGTCTGGCGGGCAGGGGCAATCTCATTCGCCATTATCAGAGTTGAAAGCATCTAACACGAGGTGAGCACATGGGTAAGATCATAGGAATTGACCTGGGGACGACGAACTCCGCTATGGCGGTGATGGAAGGCGGCGAACCGACGGTCATCCCATCGGCAGAAGGTGGACGTCTGGTCCCCTCGGTGGTAGCCGTCAACAAGCAGGGCGAGCGCCTGGTCGGGCAGCTTGCCCGCCGCCAGGCGGTGATGAATCCAGAAAACACCATCTTCTCCGTCAAGCGTTTCATGGGCCGCAAGTTCGACGACCCGGAAGTGCAGCGTGCCCTGAGCACGGTGCCTTACAAGGTGAGCGCTGCGCCCAACGGCGATGTGCGCGTGCACATGGGTGGCAAAGCCTATAGCCCGCCGGAGATCTCGGCCATGATCCTGCAGAAGATCAAGCAGGATGCCGAGGCCTACCTGGGCGAGGAAGTCACCCAGGCAGTGATCACCGTCCCGGCGTACTTCAACGACAGTCAGCGCCAGGCGACCAAAGACGCCGGGCGCATCGCCGGGCTGGAAGTGATGCGCATCATCAACGAGCCGACGGCGTCCTCGCTGGCCTACGGCATGGACAAGAAAGGCGACGAGATGCTGGCCGTCTATGACCTGGGCGGTGGCACCTTCGACATCTCGATCCTCGACGTGAGCGAGGGCCTGATCGAAGTGCGCTCCACCAACGGCAACACCTTCCTGGGCGGCGACGACTTCGACGAGCGGATCATCGAGTGGCTGGCCACTGAGTTCAAGAAGGAGCAGGGCATTGACCTGCGCCAGGATCGCCAGGCGCTGCAACGCCTGAAGGAAGCCGCCGAGAACGCCAAGAAGGAACTCTCGACGACGATGCAGGCCGAGATCAACCTGCCCTTCATCACGGCGGACGCCAGCGGCCCCAAGCACCTGAACATGACCCTTTCGCGCGCCAAGCTGGAAAGCCTGGTGGCCGATCTGATCCAGCGTAGCATTGATCCGTGCAAGCGCGCCCTGGCCGACGCCAACCTGAAGCCGGGCGACATCCAGGAAGTGCTGCTCGTCGGCGGCATGACCCGTATGCCGGCCGTCCAGGAAGCGGTGCGCAAACTCTTCGGCAAGGAGCCGAACAAGAGCGTCAACCCGGATGAGGTCGTGGCCGTTGGCGCGGCCATTCAGGCGGGCGTGCTCGGCGGCGAAGTCAAGGAAGTGCTGCTGCTCGACGTGACGCCGCTCACCCTGTCCATCGAGACGCTGGGCGGGGTCGCCACGCCGCTCATCGAGCGCAACACAACCATCCCGACCCAGAAGAGCCAGATTTTCAGCACGGCTTCTGATGGGCAGACGCAGGTCGAGATTCATGTCGTGCAGGGCGAGCGCCCGATGGCCGCCGATAACAAGACGCTGGGTAAGTTCATCCTGGATGGCATCCCGCCTGCGCCGCGCGGCATCCCGCAGATCGAGGTGACGTTCGACATTGACGCCAACGGCATCCTCAATGTCACGGCGCAGGACAAGGCGACGGGCCGCCAGCAGAAGATCACCATCACTGCCAGCAGCGGCCTGAGCGAGGCCGAGATCGAGCGCATGGTCAAGGAGGCGGAGAAGCACTCCGCCGAAGATGCTCAGCGCCGCGAGCAGGTCGAAGTGCGCAACAACGCTGACGCCATGATCTTCAACGCGGAGAAGGCGCTGCGCGAGTACGGCGACAAGATTCCCGAAGCGACCAAGAGCGAGGTCGAGAAGAAGATCGAGGCCGCGCGCAAGGCGCTCGAAGGCAACGACATCAACGCCATCAAGCGCACTGCCGAAGAACTGGGCCTTGCTTTCCAGCAGATCGGGGCCAGCATGTACAGCCAGCCAGCCAGCGGCCCTGGCGACATGCCCGGCGGCGACGGCTCCGCCGAGCCGACCGACGAGGACGTGATCGAAGGCGACTTCACCGAGCATTAAGTAGCCTCTGCTCATCCACAGCGTACAAGCCCCGCCGGACTTGTACGCTGTTTTTCATGGAAGGGCCAGTTCAATCCAGGGGAGTCGCATCTGGCGATCTGCCGCGCATCAGCGCCGAGCGGGGGTGAGGTAAAGCAGCGCGCACGCCAGATGTGATTGCCCTGGAACTCAGCCTTTTAACTCGCGCCCCACTAGGATAGAATCTCTACCACTGAGGACCACTCGAAATGGAACGCACGATGCCACGAGATTACTACGAGACCCTGGGCGTCCCGCGCAATGCGTCGAAAGATGACCTCAAGCGCGCCTTTCGCCAGCTTGCCCGCCAGTACCACCCCGACGTGAACTCGTCGCCGGATGCTGAGGAGCGCTTCAAGGAGATCAACGAAGCGTACCAGGTGCTCTCCGACGACCAGAAGCGTGCCGCCTACGACCGTTTCGGCCATGCCGGCCTCAGCGGGATGCCGGGTGGTGGGTTCAGCGGCGGCATCCCCAGCATGGAAGAGATTCTCGAGGAGTTCTTCGGTGGGCTGGGCGGGTTTGGCTTCGGCGGGTTTGGGAGCGGACGCCGTCGGCGCGGAGCGGTGCAAGGGCGTGATCTGCACCAGGAGCTGCGCTTGAGCTTCGAGCAGGCCGTCTTCGGTGCGGAGATTGACTTCGATGTGACCCGGCGCGAGACCTGCGGCGTGTGCAAGGGCAGCGGGGCGGAGCCGGGCACCCAGCCGCGCACCTGCCCCGAATGCAACGGCACCGGTCAGGTGCGCCGGGTGCAGCAGACATTCGGCTTCAACATGGTTAACGTGGCCAATTGCCCGCGCTGCAAGGGGCGCGGCCAGGTGGTGGATACGCCCTGCCATGAGTGTCGCGGCCAGGGGATTGTCACCCGTGCGCGCACGCTGACCGTCAAGGTGCCGCCGGGCGTGGACGGCGGGATGCAGATTCGGCTGGCCGGTGAGGGCGAGCCAAGCCCCAATGGGGGGCCGCCCGGTGACTTGTTCGTGGTACTGGACGTGGCTCGCCACGAGTTCTTCGAGCGGCGCAACAACGACATCATCCTGGAAGTGTCCATCAACGTTGCCCAGGCGGCGCTTGGCGACATCATCAAGGTGCCCACCGTCGAGGGCGAGAGCGAACTCACCATCCCGGCGGGCACCCAGGCCGGGGACGTGATTCGGATGCGCGGCCTGGGCATCCCCAAGCTGCGCCGCGATGGTACGTCGTCCGGGCGGGGCGATCAGCTTGTCGTGGTCAATGTGGAGGTTCCGTCGCGGCTGAGCAAGGAACAGCGCCGCCTGTTTGAGGAACTTGGGCGCTCGCTGGGCCACGAAGTCACGCCGCAAAAGGCGCGCGGCCTGCGCGACCGGCTGGCCGATTTTCTGGCGGGAAGCTGAGCGCAGGGCCGCGCTGTGAGCGCTGGCTTTGCACAGGGAAACGGGCATCCCTTGGGAGCGCCCGTTTCTGCGCGTATCACTCACTTTGAGGAGGAGGACGGGGCCTGGTTGGTCACGATGGGGCTACGATGCTGGTTCAGCACACGTCAATGAGGCCCCGTCAACTCTACTATAGCACACTTTTCGTTACATTGTACATTACAATCATAAAAATAAAGGAAATTATACAATCTCTGACAGATCGTCTGTGCCGGGGCGCACAAGCCGCCCTGCCCCCTGGTCATTGGCGTGAGGTGCGCCCATGGATTGGATCGAAGTCTCGCTGGAAGTGGACGGCGAAGCCGCCGAAGCCGTCGCCGATCTGCTGGCCCGCTACGGACACCAGGGCGTGGCTATCGAGCAGGCCAGTTTTCCCGTCGAGGTCTGGCCAGACGAGATTCCGCCTGCCGACCGGCTGATCGTCCGCGCTTACTTCCCCGCCGACGCCCGCGCCGACGCTGCCCGGCAGCAGCTACGCGAAGCGCTGTGGCACCTGAGCCAGCTCTATCCTATCCCAGAGCCAACCTTCACCATTGTCCAGGAGGAAGACTGGGCCGAAGCCTGGAGGCAGCATTACCACCCGCTGCGCCTGGGCCGGCGGCTCTATATCCGACCGCAGTGGGCCACTATCCCCGACCCGCGCCCGGACGACATTGTGCTGGTGATGGACCCAGGCATGGCTTTCGGCACCGGCACGCACCCTACCACGCAACTCTGCCTGATCGCCCTTGAGGAGCATCTGGCGGGGCAGCCTGCTGGGGAGGTGCTCGACCTGGGCTGCGGGTCGGGCATCCTGGGCATCGCCGCGCTGAAGCTGGGGGCGGCGCGCGTCCTGGCCCTGGACACCGACGAGCTGGCCGTCCATGCTACCGCGCAGAACGCCGCCTACAACGGGGTGAGCGACCGTCTGACCGTCCAGCAGGGGAGCCTGGAGACGCTGCGCCACACCGCGCGGCGCTTCGACCTGCTGCTGGTCAACATCCTGGCCCAAGTGATCATCACCCTGTGCGAGGAAGGGCTAGGCGACATGCTGCGCGCGGGCGGCACCGCCCTCTTCAGCGGGATCATTCACGGGCAGGCGGACGAGGTGGAAGCCGCTCTGCGTGGGGCCGGGTTGGAGCCGTACCATCGCCGTACCCAGGGCGATTGGGTGGCTATCGAGGCGCGCAAGCCGCTGCCCTAATGAGAATTGACAATCAAGTCAGGTAATACGCGCAAATGTCTTGTAGGGGCGGGTTTGCAAACCCGCCCCTACAAGCGACTACCGATCATGATCGTCAAAGCGCATGAGGGGTCTCTCAGCACGCCTCTCCCCCTCAATCCCCCTCTCCAGCCGAGCTAGAGAGGGGGACTTTGACCACCGGATGGGACGTTTTCTCCCTCCCTGGCTTTGTACAGACCGGGGAGGGGGCAGGGAGAGGGGCGTTCCGCCTATGCCATACGCCTGGGAGCCTTAACTTGGTGCCCATGGCCCCCTCATCCCCCTTCTCCCAGGCAAGCGG
>JAGPFT010000222.1 GCA_018056405.1 Anaerolineae bacterium | reverse complement strand
GGTTACAGGGAGATGGGCATTTTTGCGGGTATACTGAGGGAAAGCTATCAGTTTTCAGTCCTCAGTTTTCGGCAGAACGACAGGCCGGTGTTTGTGCTGAGCGCTACCTCCTGAGGAGGCCCCCATGCCCGACCGCCTGACTCCCGACTCCCTGCGCGCAGTCCTGGGCGAGCGCCCCTTCCGCTGCTTCGACGAAGTGGGCAGCACGCAGGACATCGCCCGCGACTGGGTGCTGGCCGATCCGCCCGCCCCGGACGGGGCCATCGTCATCGCCGAGGCGCAGACCGCCGGGCGCGGTCGCCAGGGCCGCCGCTGGGTCGCGCCGCCGGGGAGTGCCCTGCTGGTCAGCGCCATCTACCGCCCCGCCCTCGCCCCCGAACACATGCAGCGCGTGACGATGGCCGCCGGACTGGCCCTCGCCGACGTGCTGCGTCCGCTGCTGGGCGACGCCTTCGCCCTTAAGTGGCCCAATGACGGATTGGTGCGCGGCAAGAAGCTGTGCGGCATCCTCTGCGAAGCAACCTGGTTCGGCGACTGGCCGGCGGCGGTCGTGGTAGGGATCGGGCTGAATGTGCGCGCCGATTTCAGTAGTACCGACCTGGCCGCCGTCGCTACCAGCCTGGAAACGGCGCTGGGCTACCCGGTGAACCGCATCGCGCTACTGGCGGCGCTGCTGCCGCGCCTCGATCAGTGGGTCGCTCGCGCCGCCGACCCAGGCATCGTCGCCGCCTGGCGGGCGCGGCTGGGCACGCTCGGCAAGCGCGTGACCGTCTACACCGCGCCGGGGCAATTCCCCAGTCCGTCCTACAGCGGCGTCGCCGAGGACGTGGACGAAGCGGGCGCGCTGCTCGTCCGGCTGGACTCCGGCGACGTGCAGCGCGTGCTGGCCGGGGATGTCGGGCTGGACGAAGACGGGTGAGCGGAGGCAGCGAAAAGCGCCGGCCATCGTGGGGATGGCCGGCGCACGGAGTCAGGACAGGGGATGGCGAGCAGAGCGGGCTAACAGAAAAAGCCTATGCGCGCGCTCCACGAACAGAAGACGCAGCGCCAGGCTGGGCAGCTCCGCAACGTGCGCCAGGCACAATCAGAAGCGGCGCTCCTTCAGGCGGGTCGCCTTGCCGGTGAGGGCGCGCATGTAATACAGCTTGGCGCGGCGCACTTTGGCGTTGTGCACGACTTCGATCTTCTCGATGCGCGGGCTGTGCAGCAGGAACGTGCGCTCCACGCCAATGCCATGACTGGCGATGCGGCGCACGGTGAAGGTCGTGTTGACGCCGCCGCCGCTGATGCGGATCACCGTGCCGTGAAACACCTGGATACGCTCGCGGTTGCCCTCGACAATGCGCAGGTGCACGCGCACCGAGTCGCCCGGCTGGAGGCGCGGGTGCTGAGTCTGGGCCGGTTCCAACGCTTTGATCAAGTCCGTCATCTGACGCCACCCTTCTACGTTCGCAAGATCGAGACGGCCTCGCCGAGCGCCGCCCGTTTTGTGCAACAGAAGGCGGCCCCTGAGGTGGTGCGGGCCGCCGAGGCGGGGAGCATTGTAGCATAGGCGCAGGGGTTTTTCAATGGCGGGATTGGCGCGGTGCGTGCAAAACCTGTCAGGCAGTATGGTCGTGCTCCTTAGCCTCACCCCCGCTCGGCGCTGACAACCCTTGCACGCACCCATTGGTCCCCACGGGGGGACAGATAGCAGCTATACGGGCCGACTGCTCGGTCTCCTATTGTTGCTTCTTCTTAGGCGTAATCCTGCCAAGAATCTCTTGCGGGCTAGACCAGTATCTTGTGAGGAACTCTATCACGTCTTCTACATCCGAAAACTCTTCGTAGATCGTGTTTCCCGTGTCAATCTGGAGTGCGACCTCGAGCCTGGAAATAGTCGGGTTGGCCGGCAACGGGGCCAGCAACTCGTCTATCGCCGACTTGATCAGATCGCTCCCTTTCAGCATAACGCCATCGCTGCTCAGCAACCGGTCAAACTCCAGCCACGAGGCGGCAATAGCGTCCAATTCGCCGGTTTCTTCCAGGAAAATCGCCAACTTCAGCAAGTCTCTTGGGCGCGGGTAGCTCTCGCGCATTGTCGCCGCATCAAGCGTGAACGTGTCCGCCCTGAGGAACTCGTCTAGAGGGCCTTGTAACGTGCTGTAAACTTGTTCGTCAGTAGCCACCAAGACCATCTTGATGCCACCCTCAGACCTCAGCATCACGCCAACGCCTTCAGTCCAATACCCGCTCAAGATCGCTGCCGCCCCGCGAATCGTCGCATGTCTCTTGCGGACTTCGCGCAATTGCAGAATCCAGGCCCCTTTATCGTTATGATGCCGCGCATCCTTCAGCCACTTGGTCTCCAATAAGGCCACGGGATCGTCCGAGTCCTTGGGGATGACCACATTGTCCATCTGTCTCTTTAACCCACCGGCCATATTGAGAGTGATGGTGTGTTTCCCCTCTTGCGGTTTCAGCAACTCGTAGTCGGGGTAGCTTTCTGCCAGATACCCCTCGATGAAATTGATCACCACGTGCTCGAAGGCGTCACCTATGATCTGCCCAAAAAGACTTGCCGGACTCTTGGTGTTAATATTGCGTTTCTTTGGTCGCTTGCTCACCATAGACGCTCATTCCCTCATTTCTTGAGGATCACAATCCCCTCACGTAGAGGGATGGAATGGCGCTGCGGGTTTTCCTTCCATTTCCCCCCTCGTGTTCGCAACTGGTAGTAACTGTATTTGCTGAAACCAAGACTTAAACCAAGCTGGCCGATCAGGTTATCGGTCTCAATATGCACGCCATATGGTGCAGAGTCTCCCAGCACCAGACAGAAATGGCCGCCCGGCTTCAGAACGCGATGGGTCTCTCTCAACACCGCAAAGATATGGCTGAAATAAAGGGCAACCATCAGGTCGTAGTCCTTCTTCCCCCCTTTGGTGAGTCGCAGTTCTGCGAGCCTGTTCACAGCTTCCTGTACCGTCCGGTAGACCTCCGGCGCAGCCTCCAGAATCTCTCGGCTTAGCGCAGTCTCCGGCGTATGGTGGTTCCTGACGACTTGCGTCGTAGCAGCAACCATCAGACGGTCGCGGAATTTCTCGGTGATCTCGCCCCAATTGTTGGCGATACCCCAGAAGTAGGTTTCCAGCCTGGTCCGATCCGCATAGTCATAATTGTTGAGATACGGGGGCGAAGTCAGCGCCAACGATACCTGCCCGTCGCCAAGTTCCTGCTCGCACCGGGAATCGCCCAGGACGTTGCGCACTTCGCAAGGAGGCCGGTTGCCAGAGACCGTTCTGAGGTCTTGGTACATTTGCCAGACTGTCTTCTCGAAGACGGTAAAAGCGTTCTTGGGGGGGTGGTCGCCGGTATTCTTTCGCGGGGAGATGTAGGGCCAGCCTGTCCCCGCTGCTGCTGCGCCGCGCAGCGTGTCTGTCAGAGCCAGCTTGAGGAAATCTCGGAAACGACTATCCTCGATCTCGTTCGTCACCAGTTCGCGTAATGTATAGAGCGTCTCAAGGTCAGAGGGGTGATAGCATTTATAGACCAGCTCAGGGAAGACCCCTTCAACAGTCGGCCTGCTCGCGGCGTTGGTAATGGTTTTCCAGGCCATCTTAAGAAAAGCGTCAATCGCTCTCCCTAAGTGACGATAATCGTACTCCCAATAGAGCTTGACCTCGGCGACCCAGTGCACAAATGAGTGGGCTTCCACACCATAACTATTGATTCCCTTTTGCTTGGCGCATATCAGGGTAGTGCCTGTCCCGGAGAATGGATCGTAGACCCATTCCCCAGGCGTGATGTCGAACAGGTCAAGGCTCTCGTCAACGAATCTGAAGGAATACCCCGCCGGATAGCGGAACCAGCGATGAATGGGCGCTCTGAGGCTGTCCTTGAAGGTTCCAAGCTCACGCCCTGAGTAGGGAGTCTCGGCCTGCACGCTCTCTGAGCCTGAGCCAAAGGGAAGGGTGAGTTGCCTGTAACCGGTCAAGAGTCGTTTCCTTCCCATTACCGCCGGGCAGGTGCGAGAAATCAGGCGATTTCATAATCGCAGTATAAAACATGCGTGCTAATCTCGCAATCCATTCAGGGTAATCGCATCAAAATCCGCCGCGCGTCAGCCCGCTCGTAGGGGCGTATGGCGATACGCCCCTACGGACCTCACCCCCGCTCGGCGCTGACGCGCCTCGCCGCCCCCTCTCCACACTGTGGAGAGGGGGCAAGCCGAGCGCAGCGAGGCTGGGGGTGAGGCTAAAAGGGAGCATTGACGCCCTACCCCTGCCATGCTATGCTCTGACGCAACAGACACAGCGAGTTAGAACAGCGCCAGCAGCCATGTCCGCCACACCGCCGCGTAACCCGGCCATTGACCCTTCCCCCCAGGATGCCCTGCCCGCCCTGACCGAGCGCCAGGAACTCATTCTCTCGCTGATCGTGCGCGAATACATCCGCACCGCCCAGCCCGTCGGCTCCAAGACGCTCGTCGAGCGCTTCGACCTGGGCATCAGCAGCGCCACCGTGCGCAACGAGATGGGCGCGCTCGAAGAGCATGGCCTGGTCTTCGCGCCGCACACCTCGGCGGGCCGCGTGCCGACCAAGCAGGGCTTTCGCTATTTCGTCCACCGCCTGCTGACGACGGCCAACCTGCCCGCCGCAGAACGCCAGCGCATCGCCCGCGAGTTCGCCCGCGCCACGACCAATCCTGACGAATGGCCGCGCATTGCCGCGATGGTGCTCTCGCGCACGGCGCGCACCGCCGCCCTGGTCACGCCGCCCCGCGCCGTCGAGAATCACTTCAAGCACCTGGAGCTGATCAGCACGCAAGGCCGGTTGGTGCTCATGGTGCTGGTGCTGCAAGGCGGAACCGTCCAGCAGCAAGTGCTCACCCTCGCCGAGCCGGTCCCGCAGACGGTGCTCTCGCAAACGGCGCACATCATCAACCTGAGTTGCGCCGGGCTGGCCGCTGCCCAGGTGCAGGCTAAAGCCCCCCAGCAGCCCGACGCGCTGACGCGCGAGATCGCCGAACTGGTCGCCGACGCCATGCGCCAGACCGCTCAGCAATCCGCGCGCGATGTCGTCCGCTATGGGCTGAGCGAAAGCCTCGGTTCGTTCACCGACGACGAGGCGCAGCAGGCGTTGCGCGTGCTTGAAGAAGACGAGGTGCTGGAGACGATCCTGCGCGAGGCGCTCGCCCCCGACCAGCCCGACCTGCGCATTGTCGTCGCCGGCGAAGGACGCTGGGAGAGTCTCAGCCACCTGAGCATGGTGCTCGGTCGCTATGGGACGCCCCAGGCACGCGGCGCGCTGGGCGTGCTCGGCCCCACGCGAATGCGCTACGGGCGCGCGGTCAGCGCCGTGCGCTACGTGGCCGGGCTGATGTCCGGGATGCTCGACGACATTCACGGCACAGAGCACGCCGAGTGAGAGCGTGTACGAAAACCCCTCACCCCTGCACCCCTCTCCCTCAGTGGGGCGAGGGGAAAACTGGATTGCTCCCCTTCTCCCCGCTTGCTTGGGAGAAGGGGCTGGAGGATGAGGGGGCCATGCGCACCAAGTTAAAACTTCCGGGCGCGCGGTATGGGCGGAACGCCCCTCCCCCTGCCC
>JAGPFT010000221.1 GCA_018056405.1 Anaerolineae bacterium | reverse complement strand
CCTTGATTGCCGGTGATTTACCTCACCCCCGTTTCGCTGCGCTCAACTTCCCCCTCTCCGCCAGCGGAGAGGGGGGCAGGGGGTGAGGTTGCGAGCGAAAGCAACAGGCTGCAATTCAAGGTACAGAGTCCGCTACGTGCAGAGATGATCGGCCAGGGTGTCGAAATCGGCTGCCATCGGTGCCTCGTCAAGCAGAACTCACCTTGATTGCCGGTGATTTACCTCACCCCCGTTTCGCTGCGCTCAACTTCCCCCTCTCCGCCAGCGGAGAGGGGGGCAGGGGGTGAGGTTGCGAGCGAAAGCAACAGGCTGCAATTCAAGGTACAGAATCCGCTACGTACAGAGATGATCGGCCAGGGTGTCGAAATCGGCTGCCATCGGTGCCTCGTCAAGCAGAACTCACCTTGATTGCCGGTGATTTACCTCACCCCGTTTCGCTGCGCTCAACTTCCCCCTCTCCGCCAGCGGAGAGGGGGTCAGGGGGTGAGGTTGCGAGCGAAAGCAACAGGCTGCAATTCAGGGTACAGAATCCGCTACGTACAGATTGGTTAAAGCGTTTTAAATGAAAGACTTTTTCAGTTGCAGATTCTAAGCGCGGACGTGGAGCGTGTCAAGGGTGGGATATAATCGGGTGCGTACAAAACCTGTCAGGCACCAGGGTCGCGCTCCTTAGCCTCACCCCCCTCGGCGCTGGCGCGCCTCGCCGCCCCCTCTCCACGTCGTGGAGAGGGGGCAAGCCGAGCGCAGCGAGGCTGGGGGTGAGGCTACTGCCAGCGTCACACGTATCACTGGCAACCTTTGCACGCACCCGTATAATCGGGCGAGAGCGAAGGGTTATTGGTGATTAGTGGTCGGTTGTCTGTGATCAGTGGCCAGTTGGAGTTCGGCATGGGGCACAGCACAGGGCACGCAGCCCGTGCCAGGTGTGCTGTGTTCCGCCTCAGGGAAGATCACTGAGAACCGACCGCTGATCACTGAAAACTGATCACTGACAACCGATGACCCCCAGCATGAGGAGCGAACAGCCATGCGGCGAGTGTTGGCATTTGTGGGCGGTGTGCTGAGCGGGGGCGCGATTGGCACGGCGGTGGCGCTGCTCTTTTCACCGAAGTCCGGCGACGCCATGCGCGAAGGACTGCGCGGACGCTACCAGCGCGCCTTGCAGGCCGGGCGCGAAGCCGCCGCGCAGCGCCGGGCGGAGCTTGAAGCACAACTGGCAGCGGTGACCGGCGCGCAGGAGCCAGCGAAGCGGCGCTAGGACATCAGGGCGGAAATAAGTGCGCGGTTGAGCCTAATGGACCCCCATCCTCCCGGCCCCCTTTCCCCGCCGGCGGAGAAAGGGGGAGCAGACTCAAGTCTCTCCCTGCTGGCGGGGAGAGATTGAGGGTGGGGTAAACCATCGAACAGCCGCTGGTGGACTTCCGCCAACGGGCAGCAGGGACACTTACTCGCGTTGGAGGCTCATTCGGTGATGGGACTCAGCGTCACCGTGTAGCGGGCCGGCTCGGTGGTAATGGGAGCCAGCCCGCTCACCACGAGCACCGCATCGCCCGCCGCCCCGCCGGCTGTGAACTCCCATTCGCCGCTGGACCCGTCGCCGAGGTCGAGCAAGCGGCGGACGGGGTTCGCGTCCGCCGTCGCCGGCGGCTGGATCAGCAGCACCAGGAAGTCTTGAGGAAACCGGTTATCGGTGCGCAGCCACCCTTCGCTGATCCAGCCGCCCTCGTCGCTCTCGACATCATCGGCGTAACCGATCTCCGGGATGCGGATGTCGTCAAGGACCATGCCGGGCTGCGTCACCGCGTCATCGGTGATGACCTCGAAGCGCAGGAGAATCTCGCGCCCCGCGTAAGGCGACAGGTCAACCATCTCTTCGACCCATCCGCCGCTCGCGCCGGTGTAGGCGGGGCCGTAGGCGTTGTGGTGCGGATCGTCGGTGGTCGTGCGGCGCGTGCTGAGCGGCGTCCAGCTAGCGCCGTCGTCGGTGGAGACCATCACGTAGGCGAAGTCCCACAGGGTCTCGACCTGGTACCACGTCCAGAAGCGCAGCGTCGCCGCGCTGACGCCGCTGAGGTCGAAGGCGCGCGTCAGGCGGGAGTCGCTGTCATCGGCGCGGTTCGACCACCACATGGCCCGCCCGCTGTGGGCGTTGGTGGGCACGATGGACACGGACTCGCTGCCGCTGAAGGTCAGGCGGAAGCGTTGCAGCACGCTGCCCCCTGGCACGACCAGATAGTGCGCGCCCCACTGCGGTGCGGCGGCCTCGCGCGGCAGGCCATCGGCGGGCAGCGTCCCGCTAACGGTCGCTGGCGGCAGCATGTCCATATCGGCCAGCGTGTAGGCGTAGCGCCCGTCGTAGAGCGTGGGATCAGCGAGCAGGTTGGCGGCCAGCCAGTCGGCGAAGAGGTCAACCACAGTCACCGGCGCGCCGGTCGTCGGATCGGCTGCGCCAATGGCGGCCAATGCCTGGTCTACGCTGGCGAGGCCGCTGGCGGGGTTGCGGACGAGGGTCGTCGTGGCCTCCTCGCCATAACGCTGGTAGAAGTAGGCGGCGAAGAGGAAAGCCGCGCCGTAATGCAGCCCGCGCTGCCCACTCTCTTCGGGCCAGGTGTTGAGCTGTATCTCCGGCGATTGCAGGAACGCCCAGGTGAAGTCGCCCGGCCCATAACCGGTGATCAGCGTCGCCAACTCAGACAGGCCCTCGTTCAGCCAGGTATCTTCGTTGGGGTCTACGTGCCAGTGCACCATGTGCTGGAACTCGTGAGCGAGCACGCCCTCGTAATACCACGTGCCGATGGACTCGCCCATCGTGTCCAGGTTGACGTAGAACATCTCGCGCTCGTTGGAGTTGGCGACCGCCGCTGCCGGATAGGCGCTGTTGCTGCCGTAGTAGGCTGCCACCCACTGCCCCAGGCGCGTCGCGTGCAGGACGACCAGATGCGGATCGCCATCAATGCCGGGCGTCCACTCCGTGCCGAAGACCTGGTGAACGCGGGGCCGGATGACCTCCTCGAAGGCGTCAGCGGAGCGTTGGACGGCGGCCAGGTCAACCGGCTGGCCCACCTCGACGAACATGTAGACATGCGCCGTCTTGTAGACCAGCTCAGCATCCACCTGAAAGGCATAGTCGTCGTCGAGGTTGTCGGCCCAGAACGTCACGACCGCGCCCAGGTCAAGCTCTGGCGGAGCAGTGGTGGGCAGTTGGGGCACTTCGCTCAGGCCGAGCAGCCGTTGCGCCAGATCAATGCGGTCGCGCGGGGGGACGGTGACGCCGGCAAGTTGGGCGAGCGTCTCGCTGCCGAGAGTCTGGGCGACGGGCGTGGGCACCTGTCCCAACGGCCCTTGAGGCCAGGGCATGGCCGCGCTGGGCATCCCTGGCGCAGAGATGGCGATCAGCGCCCCGATAAGGAGCACCGCCAGCGTGTGGCGAACAAGACGAAAGAAACGTGTGCGGGTCAAGAGTGCGTCGGTGCCCTCGTTGGTAGCCTGTATCCCCGGCGTGTTGACTCAGCGGCATGTGTTCCGCCATTTTTAACCGTTCTGCCCGCAGTTGACCACGTACTTTTCTCCCAGGCTGGTTGATGGACAATTGCCAGAACACGCCGTTCCCCCGGCCCCTTTCTCCTCCCGTGTTTAGGTAGCTCCTGGTTTTACCTCCCCCCCTGCCCGGCGCTGACGCGCCTCGCCGCCCCCCTCTCCGTTAGCGGAGAGGGGGCAAGCCGAGCGCAGCGAGGCCAGGGGGTGAGGCTACTGCCGGTGTCGCATGGGTTACTGACAACCTTTGCACACACCCCCGCGCCCGCTCGCCGTGCTTTTTGCGCCCACGCGCTCTATAATCGGAGCGACACGCCCGGCGACCTCGCCCGCAAAGGATGGCGCATGACCTCACCCCGCGACCTGCCCAGCATTGACGCCCTGCTGCGCGCCAGTGCCGCCCTGGTGAACCGCTACGGTCACGCCCAGGTGACTGAGACGCTGCGCCGCGTGGCAGCAGAGGCGCGCGAGGCCGCGCTGGAAGGCGCGCCCGTGCCGCCCGAAGCTGAGCTTGTGGCGCGCGCGGCGGAGGCGCTGGCTCGTGAGGCGCGGCCCACGCTGCGCCCGGTGATCAACGCGACGGGCGTGATTCTGCACACGAACCTGGGGCGCGCGCCGCTTTCGGACGAGGCGCTGGCGGCGCTGGCGGGGGTGGGCGGCGGCTACAGCACGCTCGAATACGCGCTAGAGGAAGGGACACGCGGCAAGCGCGACCGGCACATTGAGCGCATTCTCACGGCTGTCACCGGCGCTGAGGCCGGGATGGTCGTCAACAACAACGCGGCGGGCGTGCTGCTCGCGCTGACGGCGCTGGCCCAGGGGCGCGCGGCGATCATCAGCCGGGGACAGCTTGTCGAGATCGGCGGGTCGTTCCGCATGCCGGACGTAATGGCCCAGAGCGGGGCGATCATGGTCGAAGTGGGCACGACCAACCGCACGTACCTGCGCGATTACGCCGCCGCCCTGGACGAGCGGGCGGCCTGCATTGTGCGCGCCCACGCCTCCAACTTCAAGGTTGTCGGCTTCACCGAGTCCGTGCCGCTGGCCGATCTCGCTGCGCTCGCCCACGAGCACGGCCTGGTGCTGCTGGACGACATTGGCAGCGGGGCGCTGCTCGACACGGCGGCGTTCGGCCTCTCCCACGAGCCAACCGCCCAGGAGAGCCTGGCCGCCGGCGCCGACCTGGTGATGTTCAGCGGCGACAAGCTGCTCGGCGGGCCGCAGGGGGGGATTATCATTGGCCACGCCGACCTGATCGAGATGCTCAAACGTCACCCGCTGGCCCGCGCCATCCGCGCCGACAAACTGGCTCTCGCGGCCCTGGCGGCGACGCTGGAGCATTACCAGCGCGGCGAAGCCCTACAGAAGATTCCCGTCTGGCGCATGATCAGCCTGACGCCGGAGGCGATCCGCGCGCGCGCCGAAGCGTGGGCGGCGCAGGTGGGCGGGGAGGTCGTCGCGGCGCAGTCCACAGTGGGCGGGGGGAGTCTACCGGGCGACACGCTGCCCACCTGGGCGTTCGCCCCCCGCGTGGCTCAGCCCAACGCGGCGGCTGCGCGGCTGCGCGGCAACGATCCGCCGGTCATCACTCGTGTGAGCGAGGATCGCTTGCTGCTCGATCCGCGCACCGTCCTGCCGGAACAGGATGCCCTCGTCATTGCAGCCCTGAAAGAGTTGTAACCCATGCATGTCATCGGCACTGCCGGACACGTGGATCACGGCAAATCCACGCTCACCCAGGCCCTGACCGGCATCAACCCGGATCGCCTGGCCGAAGAACAGCGCCGCGAGATGACCATTGACCTCGGCTTCGCCTGGCTCGACCTGCCGACCGGCGAGCGCGTGGGCATCGTGGACGTGCCGGGGCACCGCGACTTCATCGAGAATATGCTGGCCGGGGTGGGGGGCATTGACGTGGCGCTGCTGGTCATCGCCGCCGACGAGGGCGTGATGCCCCAGACGCGCGAGCACCTGGCCATCCTCGACCTGCTGGCCGTCCCGACGGGGCTGATCGCGCTGACCAAGATTGACTTGGTCAGCGACCCGGACTGGCTGGAACTGGTGCAGCTTGACATCATGGAGACGG
>JAGPFT010000220.1 GCA_018056405.1 Anaerolineae bacterium | reverse complement strand
AGCCTCACCCCTGCTCGGCGCTGACGCGCCTCGCCGCCGAGCGCAGCGAGGCTGGGGGTGAGGCCCATGCCGTCGCGTCCAGCGAATCCCTGACAACCTTTGCACGCCTCCCCTTGCAAGCGGGTGGCTCGCACCTCCACAACTTCACATCAGCGATAAATTCACATAAGAGCAGACTTAGAATACTTGACAAGGGTAGACTAAATATCCTACAATACCAAAGGATCAAGAACGCGACATCGGGCGCGGCCTGAGCCGGGTGCGTGCAAAGGTTGACAGCGACTCGCTGGACGCGACGGCATGGGCCTCATCCCCAGCCTTGCTGCGCTCGGCGGCGAGGCGCGTCAGCGCCGAGCGGGGGTGAGGTCAACCAGCGCGCAGCAGAGCAGCGCCCCACCCTGACAGGTTTTGCACGCACCCCCTGAGCCGCGCCAATGGTGATTAGCGGGTTGGTAGTGTACATTCTACAACAATGAGGCTGCTGACGGCATATGGACTATCCTGACTACTATCGCATTCTCGGCGTGGATCGCAACGCTTCGACGAAAGACATTCGCAAGGCGTACCGCCGCCTGGCCCGCCAGTATCACCCGGACGTGAATCCCGGCGACAAGCAGGCCGAGGCCAAGTTCAAGCAGATCAACGAAGCCCACGAAGTGCTATCCGACGAAGAGAAGCGACGCAAATACGACGAGCTAAGCCAGAGCTACCAGCAGTGGCAGCACATGGGCGGGCAGCCCGGCGGCTTCGACTGGGGCAGGTGGGCCGGCGGGCAACCCGGCGGCTTTCGCGTCGAGTTCACCGACACTGACTCCAGGGCTGGCGATCTGTTCTCGGATTTCTTCCGTAGTATTTTCGGCGACATGGGCCAGCCGCAGACCGGGCAGCGCCGCGCTTCGCGCGGAGCCGCGCGCGGCCAGGACCTGGAAGTGGTGGCTCACGTCTCGCTGGAAGACGCCTATCGCGGCACCGAGCGCCTGGTGCAGGTGGGCAACCGCCAGCTTAACGTGAAGATTCCGCGCGGCGCGCGCGATGGCACGCGCATCCGGCTGCGCGGGCAGGGTGACCGTGGCTACGCGGGCGGGCAGGCGGGCGATCTCGACGTGATCGTGCGGGTGAGCGATCATCCGGTCTTCAAGCGCGACGGCGACGACCTGTTCGTGGATCTCAAGGTACCGCTGCTGACGGCAGTGCTCGGCGGGACGGTCCACGTCCCAACGCTGGATGGCGGCGTCACGCTGACCATCAAGCCGGGCACGCAGTCCGGCCAGACAATCCGGCTGCGCGGCAAAGGGATGCCGCGCCTGCGCCGGAGCGGTGAGTATGGCGACCTGTTTGCCCGCGTGCTGGTGCAGGTGCCCACGCACCTGACCGACGAGGAGCGCGCACTGTTCGAGCGGCTGCGCGACTTATCATCGCGCTGACGCCGCGCGCCGATCACCTCACCACGCCCGGTTGGGGCAGTGGGCAAGGACAAGCCTGGGATAAGGATGGGGAACAATGGCCTGGATTCACGATGATTCCGACTTCGATCCGAGTGATGAGCACGACGCGCCGGGCAGCACGCGCGAGCGCCTGACGGGCTTCTTCCTAGGGCTGGCGGTGGGCGTGCTGACGCTGGTGCTCATCGCCGCGCTGATCGTGACCACAGTGGGCACCTACTTCCTGGGCGAAGAGACCGAGACGGGGCAACCTTCTCTGCGCAGCGCGGCCCCTCCCTCGGAGGCAGACCTGCGCGCAGCCAACTACCGGCCCAGCGATTGGGTGGAGGTGGACACGTACCAGATGATCACCCCCACCCCGCTCCCCTCGGAGATAATCGCCCAGGCCGACGCCGAGCACGCCCTGCTGACCAACATCTATCTGCGCGTCAACCCGTCAGTGGTCAATATCGAGATCGTCTCCAGCGCCTACAGCACAGTGGATGTCGTTGATAGTAGCGGCTCTGGCTTTGTCTACGATGCCGACGGCCATATTGTGACCAACGCTCACGTTGTGCGCGATGCCAGGGAGATTCTGGTCACGTTCTCGGACGGGTACGTGCTCAGCGCCGAATTGGTCGCCGTTGACGACTACAGCGACCTGGCCGTGATCCGCGTGGACCCGGCGCGCGCGCCGCTGGTGCCTGTGCTGCTGGGCGACAGCAACCAGTTGCAGGTCGGCCAGTGCGTGATCGCCATCGGCAACCCCTTCGGGCTGGACGGCAGCATGACGGTGGGCATTGTCAGCGCCCTGGGCCGCTCGTTGCCTTCGGCGCGGCTGCTCGACCCGGCCTATGACCAGTACAGCAATCCCTCGATCATCCAGGTAGATGCAGCGGTCAACCCCGGCAATTCCGGCGGCCCGTTGCTGGACTCGTATGGGCAGGTCATTGGCATTAACACGGCTATCCGCACTGAGAACGGCGGCTTCCAGGGCATTGCTTTCGCCGTGCCGGTCAACACCATGAAGCGCATCGTGCCCCAGTTGATTGAACAGGGCAGCGTCCAGTATTCGTGGCTGGGCATTACCAGCCCGGCAGCCGAAGGCGGCTACAGCGTGGCAGCGCTGGCCGACGAGCTAAACCTCCCTGTCCGCAATGGCATCCTGGTCAGCGAAGTGACGCCTGGCTCGCCCGCCGCCCGCGCGGGCCTGCGCGCCGGCACGCAGACAACTACCATACGCGGCGTGCCCATTCCAGTGGACTCCGACATCATCGTGGCCGTCAATGGGCAGATGATCCGCGACATTGATAGCCTGGTCGCCTACCTGGTAGAGAACACCTCGCCGGGCGACACCATCACGCTGACCATTGTGCGCGACGCGCAGACGCTCGACCTGGACGTGACATTGGGAGTCCGGCCCTGAGGGAAGGAGGCGCAGGATGACTATTCCACCTGACGAACCGTGCTACCCGATCAGCGTGGTTGCCCAGATGGTAGACCTGCACCCGCAGACGCTGCGCAACTACGAACAGCTTGGCCTCGTTGTCCCGCAGCGCAGCGAGGGTAATCGCCGCCTGTACTCCGCCGCCGAGGTCGAGCGGCTGCGCAAGATCAGCCGTCTGACCCAGGAGTTGGGCGTCAACCTGGCCGGCGTGGAGGTCATCCTGCACATGGCCGACCAGATCGAGAGCTTGCAGATGCAGATCGCCACCCTGGAGGCGCGGCTCTCCACCGTAACTGAAGAGACCGCCGAACGCCTCCCACCTCAATCCCTCCTCCAGTCAAGCTAGAGAGGGGACGATCTGGCAGGCGACATTCCCCTTCCCCTAGCTTGGCTTCAGGGACGGACAGGCGTTGAGATCGGCTTATAAGTCTGAGGCAGGTCTTCACTTTACCTCACCCCTGCTCGGCGCTGACGCGCCTCGTCGCCCCCTCTCCGTTTACGGAGAGGGGGCAAGCCGAGCGCAGCGAGGCTGGGGGTGAGGTTGATCGGTCGCCATCTCAATGCTTCTCACGCTGCTGTCCGCCCCTGAATTTGCCGGGGGAAAGGGGCGGGGGTGTAGGGATGTTCCGACAACTGCCTGGCACCTGATTCGTGAATACCTCGAAAGGACTGCCCATGCCGCCCACGCACATCCTGCCTCGCCTGGCGATCAACACCGATCTGGCGCGCACCATCCTGGTCAAGTTCCTGCGCGACGCCGTGCACAAGGTCGGCTTCGAGCGCGCGGTCATCGCCCTCAGCGGCGGCCTTGACTCGGCGTTGGTGGCGTGCCTGATCGCCGAAGCAATTGGGCCGCAGAACGTCCTGGCAATGCGCCTGCCCTACAAAACCTCGTCACCGGACAGCCTGGCCGACGCGCAGGCTGTAGTAGATGCGTTGGGTGTGCGCTGCGACACGGTGGACATCACGCCGATGGTAGACCCGCTGCTGGCCCGCTTCCCGGAGGCGAGCGCCCTGCGACGGGGCAACATCATGGCACGGATGCGCATGGTCGTGCTCTACGACCAGTCGGCGGCGTTCGGCGGGCTGGTGATCGGCACGAGCAACAAGACCGAGACACTGCTCGGCTACAGCACAGTCTACGGTGACAACGCCGCCGGCGTGCAGCCCATCGCCGACCTGTACAAGGCGCAGGTGCGCCAGCTTGCGACGGCGCTGAACCTGCCGCCGTCCATCCTGAGCAAGCCCCCTTCGGCAGACCTGTGGGCGGGCCAGACCGACGAAGGCGAGCTAGGTTTCACCTACGACCTGGCCGACCAGGTGCTCTACCTGCTGGTGGACGAACGCTACACGGTGGACGAGGCAGCCGCCGAAGGATTCGAGCGCGATTTCGTGGCGCGCATCTGGCGGCAGGTGCGCCTCAACCACTACAAGCGCACCATGCCCAACGTGGCCAAGCTGAGCACGCGCAGCGTCGGCCACGACTTCCTCTACCTGCGCGATTGGAGCGGCTGAGCGGCGATCCGGCGGAAGCGCGTCGCCTGCTGGTGTATCTCGTCGGCGATAGTCCACACGGCGTCGGGCGGCCCGAACTGGCGCACGGCGGCTGCCCGGCGTGCCAGCCCTGCTGCACCCTCGGCCAGCCAGGCGGCAACGGTGTCGGCCACCGCGCCGGGGCCGGGCGTATAAGCGCCAAGCTGGTGACGCAACACAAAAGCCACGTTCCCCTCTTCCTGACCGGGCACCGCCCCGCTGAGTACCACCGGCAGCCCCACCGCACACGCCTCGCCGATAGTCGCCGGGCCGGCTTTCGTCACCAGGATGTCGGCGGCGGCCATCAGTTCGGGCATGGTGTGCACGAACGGCGTGATCAGCGTCGGCTGACGCCAGGGCACCTTCTCCAGTTGCCGTTGCAACGCGCGGTTGCGCCCGGCAACAACGACAAGCTGCATGTCCAGGCGGCGCGCATTGAGCGCCCTGGCGATGCGGTAGACCGGCCCCATGCCATCGCCCCCGCCCACCAGCACAACCGCCGGCAGCGTTGGGTGCAGTTCCAGGATTCGCCGTGCCTCGTCTCTGCCCGGCAGCCCGTTGAGGAAGCGCGGGTGCACGGGCAGGCCGGTCATGCGCAACTGCGCAGGCGAAAGGCCATAGGTCAGCCCGCGCGTGTAAGCGTCCGGCGTGGGCACCAAGCAGCGCTCTACTTCCGGCTCGTACCAGAAAGCGTGCACCGTCACCAGGTCGGTGATCACCGTCACGAAGGGCGGGCGCGGGCCGGGCTGCGCCCGTAGCGCGCGCATGGTCGGGCGCGAGAACAGCGCGTGCACGCAGACAAACACATCGCCGGGGTGCTCCGCCAGCATCCGCCGCAGCCCCCGGCTCCACAGATGCCCCAGGACGGCCATCACCCGCCGCGAGCGATCCGGCGCATCGGTCAGCCAGTAGCCCAGCCCCCAACTGCGCCGCGCCCAGTTGACCCAGCGCGGATACAGCTCTGGAAGATATTTGTAGGGAAACGGCGTGTAGCGCCGGTACACGTCTACCAGCTCGCAGAGATACTCGCCGGGATAGCGTTGTTGCAGCCCGGCGCGGATGGCGTTGGCTGCCGAACGGTGCCCCGCGCCAGTATCCGACATGAGGAAGACGACGCGCTTAGGGCGCATGGCTCGCGCCCCTCCTCGCAGGTAGAGTGCAGCCAGCGGTACCCCGCCGCGTTGACCTCACCCCCACTCGGCGCGGGCGCGCCTCGCCACCCGCTCTCCATACGTGGAGAGGGAGAAAGGCCGAGCGCAGCGAGGCCAGGGGGTGAGGTAAAGCC
>JAGPFT010000219.1 GCA_018056405.1 Anaerolineae bacterium | reverse complement strand
CCTCTCCACACGCGGAGAGGGGACTGAGCCAGCTACTTACTCCCCCTCTCCGTATATGGAGAGGGGGCCGGGGGGTGAGGTCTGCAACCGATCTCTGCACCTGCCCCCAAATCCGAATGCACCCCGCAGACGCATCCTGGTCCTTGGGGTCTGCATCTAACAAGTGTGCGTGGCGCTCATTCTCTCCCGTTGCCGCCCGCCCCACCAGGCACTCCCATCCCGTCCCTAGATATTTATCCAATTCTAATCAAAATTAATTGATTTTTATCTGAAAAAATCGTATCATAAGGGTGACTTTAAGATATGCCAATAACCGCATCCCATTCGCCCTATGAGTGGCGGGCGCTAAGCCCGCCCTAACCCAAAAGGCAGGTACCCGTGATTGCGACGAGCAGAACGATCCCTCGGTTTTCGATGGACACCCGCCTGGACCCGCTTTCCGAGTACGACACTTTCGAAAGCGATGTTGAGTTCGTGTTCGGCAGCGAGATCGAGGCAGAGGAGGAGCAGGTGCCGTCCGACAACAGCACCCCCATGCCTCAGACCGATGCCGACCTCTTGCAGTTCTACTTCCGCGACATTCGTCCCATCTCCGAGCCGATTGACATGGAGCGTGAACAGGCGTTTGCTCGCCTCGTTCAGGCCGGCAACCGGGCGCAGGAGCAACTGGCGGTCGGCAAAGTGGACTGCGACTCGATGGACGACGAGTACTGCGATGTAATCGAGCTGGGCGAAGCCGCCCGCCAGGAGCTGATCATGGCCAACACGCGCCTGGTCATCTCTATTGCCAAGAAGTACCAGGGGCGCGGCCTGCCGCTGCCAGACTTGATCCAGGAAGGCAACCTGGGGCTGATGAAAGCGGTGGACCGCTTCGATCCGGCGCGCGGCGTGCGCCTGAGCACCTACGCGACCTGGTGGATTCGCCAGGCGATTGCCCGCGCCGCCGGCGACCGGGGCCGTACCATCCGCCTGCCGATCAACCAGGGGCAGCGCTGGGGCCGCCTGCGCCGCGCCAGTGAGCGACTGGCCCAGGAGTTGGGCCGCGAGCCGACGACTGAGGAGCTGGCCGACGAGGCTCAATTGACCGCCGACCAGGTGGAGACAACGCTGCTGGCCGCCCGCGAGCCGGTGCAGCTTGACGAGTTGATCGGCGATGAGGAAAACCGCCCGCGCGCTGACCTGGTTGCCGACCAGGAGAGCGAACTACCCGAAGAAGCGACCGCCCGCGAACTGCTCGTCGAGTCGATCAGCTTCCTGCTGGGCGCGCTGCCCTCGCGCGAGGCACGTATCATCCGCCTGCGCTTCGGGCTGGAGGACGGTGACACGCACAGCATGTCGCAGATCGGGCAGTTGATGGGCTACAGCCGCGAGCGGATTCGCCAGCTTCAGCACGCGGCGCTGAGCAAGCTACGCCAGATGCAGGCCGAGTACGGCCTGGCCGAATACCTAGAGTAGCGCTCGGCGGCAACGACCGCTTCACGCCGTGATTCCCCCTCACGGCGCTCGCTCGACCGGGAATGGAGTAGCCCCGGTCGGGCGCTTTTGTGGGGGGCGGGCGGTTAGTTCGGTCGTTTCGTAGGGGCGCTGCTCTGCTGCGCCTGTTGTAGGTCGCTGGGGATGCGTGCAAAGATTGTCAGCGACTCGCTGAACGCGGCGCATTGACCTCACCCCCAGCCTCGCTGCGCTCGGCTTGCCCCCTCTCCGCAACGGAGAGGGGGCGGCGAGGCCCGCGTCAGGGGGCCGAGCGGGGGTGAGGTTGATCGGTCGCCCTCTCAATGCTTCTCATACTGCTATCCGCCCCTGAACCGTTTGTAGGGGCGGGTCTGCAAACCCGCCCCTACACGTGCAGGCGCTCGAACACCAGACTTCCGAAGTCTCCGCAGACTTCGGAAGTCTGTGTCGCGAGCGCAACACGGCAACGTCTCCGTTGCCCGACGGTCTATGCCCGCTCCTCTTTTCAACAATTTAGCAGCATGGTTGCCGTCCGGGGGGTATAATGAATTCAACGTCTAGTAACGTCGGGAGGCGCTCCACCGCACGAATGAGGGAACGTTAGCGCAAGGCCCTGCGCCCGCTGCCCGTGCTGCGCAGGGATACGAGGTGGCGGTTGCGCGTCGCAAGGCGCGCCTAACCCCGGCTGGCCGGGGGAAAATCGAACGATCTGCGGATGCCGCCAGGGGTCGTGCCACACCCTTTCCCTTTCCCTCCCAACCCAAGCCGCGCCCCAAACACCGCCGGTGACGGCGGCCCAATCGGCGCGGTCGTGGTGTCCCAACCCTGATTCGCCAAGTGCATCGCTTTGCGCACGCCCGGCGCGCACGTGCCCCCAAAGGGGCGGCACGCCCGCCGTTGCCGTGCCGCCACTCCTGGGAGGGAAACCATCATGTGTGGAATTGTCGGCTACATCGGCCCCCATGACGCCACGCCGATCATCCTCAGCGGCTTGCAGCGCCTCGAATATCGCGGCTACGACTCTGCTGGCGTCGCCGTGCTGCAGAACGGGGCCATCGCCATCCGCCGCGACGTGGGCAAGCTGGGCAACCTGCTGCGCCGCGTGGACGAAGCGCCGCTCAACGGACACATCGGCATCGGGCATACGCGCTGGGCCACGCACGGCGCGCCCAGCCCGCACAACGCCCACCCGCACCTCAGCCAGAGCGGGACAACCGTCGTCGTCCACAACGGCATTGTCGAGAACTTCCGCGAGCTGCGCGCTGAGCTGGAAGGCGAAGGTGTGCACTTCGCCTCCGATACCGACACCGAGACCATCGTCCACCTGATCCAGCGCGAGCAGGACGCCGGGCACGACCTCACCGAAGCGACGCGCCGCGCCGTCAGCCGGCTGCGCGGGGCGCACGCCATCGTCGCCCTCACCGCCAGCGAGCCGGATCGCCTGGTGGCCGTGCGCATCGGCAACGCGGGCGGCGTGGCTATCGGCGTGGGCCAGGGCGAGATGTTCGTCGCCTCCGACATTCCGGCCATCCTGGAGCACACCCGGCAGATGATCTTCCTCGAAAGCCGGCAGATGGCCACCCTCACCCGCGACGCCTACCATGTGCAGACGCTCGACGGCGAGCCGGTGGACGCCCAGCTACACCCCATCGCCTGGGACCCGGTCAGCGCGGCGCGCGGCGAATACAAGCACTTCATGCAAAAGGAGATTCACGAGCAGGCCCGCGCCCTCACCGATACGCTGCGCGGGCGGGTGGACTTCCAGGAAGGGCGCATCTGCCTGCCGCAACTCAACCTGACGCCCGAACAGGCGCGCCGCCTGACGCGCATCGTCACCGTCGCCTGCGGCACCAGCGCCTACAGCGGGCTGGTCGGCAAGTTCCTGCTGGAGGCGCTGACCCGCCTCCCGGTCGAGGTAGACTACGGCAGCGAGTACCGCTACCGCGACCCGATCCTCGACGACACCTGCGCGGTGCTGGCCATCACCCAGTCCGGTGAGACGGTGGACACGCTGGCGGCGATGGAGGAGGCGCGCCAGAAGGGCGCACTGCTGTGGAGCATCGTCAACGCCCTGGGCAGCCAGGCCATGCGCCTGGCCGACGGGCACATCGCCATGCAGGCCGGGCCGGAGATCGGCGTCGCCAGCACGAAAGCGTTCACGACCAGCATCGCCGACCAATACCTGCTGGCCCTCTACCTGGCCCAGGAACGCGGTCAGCTCAGCGAAGGGCAGGCGCGCGCACACGTCGAAGACCTGGCCCGTCTGCCAGACCTGGTGGGGCAGGTCTTGGAGCGCGAGCCGCTGATCGAGGCGCTGGCCGCCGAACTCTACCAGTACACCAATTTTCTCTACCTGGGGCGCGGGATCAACTACCCGATCGCGCTGGAGGGCGCGCTCAAGCTCAAGGAGATCAGCTACATTCATGCTGAGGGCTATCCCGCCGGCGAGATGAAGCATGGCCCCATCGCCCTGATTGACGAGCACATGCCCGTGCTGGCCATTTGCCTGCAAGATGCCGTCTACGACAAGATGCTCAGCCAGGTGGAACAGGCCAAGTCGCGCGGGGGGATCGTCATCGCCCTGGCGACCGACGGCGACGCGCTCATCCGCGAGAAGGCCGACTTCGTCATCCCGCTGCCGCCGCTGCCGCCGCTGCTCAGCCCGATGGTGGCGGTCATCCCGCTGCAACTGCTGGCCTATCACATTGCTGTGTGGCGCGGCTGCGACGTGGATCAGCCGCGCAACCTGGCCAAGAGCGTGACGGTGGAGTAGCGATCAGCGCACAGCCGTCAGCCGTCAGCCGTCAGCGAGAGCAGTGCAGCACTGCATGAGGCTGGAAGCTGACGGCTGAAGATTGTCACTGCGCGTCTGTCGGCGGTAGCAGCGGCTCGATCCAAGCGATTAGGTCGGGGATTGACTGGGTAGCTGCTTCCCAGACCAGTTCGAGGTCCACATCGTTGTAACTGTGGATCAACACATCCCGCATTCCCGCCATCTGTTTCCAGGGGATGGCTGGATTCTGTCCCCGGAATTCGCTTGAGATGCGCTTGGTCGCTTCGCCCACAATGATCAACTGGTAGATAGCAGCGGCATGGCGCATCTCGTCCTGCATGAAATCATCTCTGGAGACGTTCTGCGTAAGGCTCTTTATCTTGTGAGCGGCCTGCCAAATATCCAAGAGGTGGGGAAGATCACGCGACATAGATAACCTGCGCCGACTCCAGGATGGCCTTGCGGCGGAGGGGATTCTTGCTGGCTTCAACGGCGCGGCGTGTGACCAGATCGACTCTGCGCCCGAAAATCTCGCTCAGTTCGTCGCGCATCTGGACGAAATCGAGCAGCGTCCAATGGGCGTCCGGCGCGAAGCGAATCAGCATGTCAATGTCGCTGTCGGGGCGGAAATCGCCTTGCACGGCTGACCCGAACAGCGCCAGCTCGCTGACTCGCCAGCGCTGGCAAAATGCCCGCAGCGCGTCATGAGGAATGGCAATCTGGATGCTCATGAGCCAGGTCTCCTTGGGGCTTATTGTACCATATCGCCGTGCGGCGCGGCTGCGACGTGGATCAGCCGCGCGGATGCGTGCAAAACCTGTCAGGCAGTGTGGTTGTGCTCCCTAGCCTCACCCCCGCGCGGCCCACTAACGTGGGCCTCGCCGCCCCCTCTCCACGACGTGGAGAGGGGGCAAGCCGAGCGTAGCGAGGCTGGGGGTGAGGCTGCTGCCAGCCGCGCAACCTGGCCAAGAGCGTGACGGTGGAGTAGCAGTCAGCGCACAGCCGTCAGCCGTCAGCCGTCAGCGAGAAGACTTGGGCGCGGGCCTTGACTGACAACTGATCACCGAGGACTGATCAATGTTCACTCGTCAGCGGCAGGCGTACTGGCCAGCATCCCCTGGTGAGAGGCGTTGAGGACGGTCACGCCAACGAGGGCACCTCCCGCATAGTGGTAGAGGTTGCCGTCCTCGCCCATCACAGTATCGTCCGCCCGTTGTGGTTTGCGGAAGCTGATGTACAACACATCGGCCTCGCCGTCGTAGTCCGTCCAAAGTTGGTGAGAGGGCAGTTGCAGCAGTTCTTGGATCAGCAGTTCGCGAATCAGAGCGGCCATATTCGCGCTCCCTTCTGTTCGATTGCTCCTGATTGTACCATAGCCTCTCCTCACTCTGGCCTGCCTTTCCTCCTCCCAGGCGAATGGGGCATAATGGGCGGCGTCCGGCTCCACTGGCTCGCCAGGAGACTTCC
>JAGPFT010000218.1 GCA_018056405.1 Anaerolineae bacterium | reverse complement strand
GGGTGAGTAATACGGGGGAACAGGACGTGGACAAGAAGCAGCGCAAACAACTGCGTTTTTCGGCTATCTATCTGGTGGTGGCGCTGTTGGGTATGTGGCTATTCCAGGTGCTGATCTTCCAGCCGCTGTTGCTGGAGGCGCAGGAAGTGCCCTATAGCGTTTTTCGCAGCGATGTGGCCGCCGGCCATGTCAAAGAGGTGACTATCGGCCAGGAGCGCATCTTCTTCACGCTCTACGACCAGGGCGATCCAACAGCGCCCGCCGATCTGCCTCTTCAGCGAGCGGGGATGACATACAATACCGTGCCCGTGCCTGACGATCAGTTGATCCAGGACTTGCTGGCAGCAGGTGTCACCTTCCGGGCCGAACCACCCGACAGCGGCCTGCTGACCAACCTGTTGGGCTGGTTTATCCCTGTGCTGCCATTCGCCCTAATCTGGTATTACTTCTACCGACGGCTAGGTCGTGGGGGAAGCAATATCCTGTCCATTGGCAAGAGCAAGGCCAAAGAGATCACCGGCGAGATGAGCGGTATCACCTTTGCCAACATTGGCGGGCTGGACGAGGTGGCCGTAGAACTGAAGGAGATCATCTCGTTCCTCAAGTCACCTGAACGCTTCACTCGCCTGGGAGCCAAACTGCCCAAAGGGGTCTTGTTGGTGGGGCCGCCCGGCACGGGCAAAACGCTGTTGGCCAAAGCCACCGCGGGCGAAGCCGGGGTGCCGTTCTTCTCGATCAGCGGGTCGGACTTCGTTGAGATGTTCGTAGGGGTGGGCGCGGCGCGCGTGCGCGACCTGTTCGAGCAGGCCAAGAAGAAAGCGCCCTGCATCGTCTTCGTTGACGAGATTGACGCCATCGGGCAGTCGCGGGCGACGGTGGGCGCGCTGCATACCAATGATGAGCGCGAGCAGACGCTCAACCAATTGCTGAGCGAGATGGACGGCTTCGCGCCCAACCAGGGCGTGGTGATCATAGCTGCCACCAACCGCCCGGAAGTGCTCGACCCGGCGCTGCTGCGCCCCGGTCGTTTCGACCGGCAGATTCAGGTGCCCCTGCCCACCGAAAAGGGGCGGCGGCAGATTCTGGGCATTCACACGCGCAACATGCCGCTGGCCGAGGACGTCAACCTGGATCGCATTGCGCAGATCACCGCTGGCTTTTCCGGCGCAGACCTGGCCAACATCGTCAACGAGGCGGCGTTGCTGGCCTCGCGCCGCGACGCTGCGCAGGTGACCATGGCTGACTTCGACCTGGCCATCGAGCGCGTGGTCGCTGGCTTGCAGCGCAGCCTGCCGCTGAAGGAGGAAGTCAAACGCAAAGTGGCCTATCACGAGAGCGGGCACGCGCTGGTTGCTGCGCTGCTGCCGGATACTGATCCGGTGCACAAGGTGAGCATCATCCCCACCGCCAAAGGCGCGCTCGGCTATACGTTGCAAGTGCCAGAAGAAGACCAATACCTGGTGAGCGAGACGGAACTCAAGCAGCGCATGGCTGTGTTGACAGGGGGGCGCGCTGCCGAGTTGTTGGTCTTCGGCGAAGCGTCTACCGGCGCGGCCAACGACCTGCAACGTGCCACCGAAATGGCGCGGCGCATGGTTACCGAGTTCGGCATGACCGAAGCACTCGGCCCGGTACATTACCTGGCCGATGCGGGCATGGGGTACCTGGGCCAGCGAGCCGTGCTACGCCCTGAACTCAGCCCGGAGACGGAAACGCTGATTGACCGCGAAATCCGGCGGTTGGTGGAGGAAGCCCAGCAGACCGCGCTAAACCTGTTGCGCGAGCACGAGTCAGCGCTGCATCAGATCGCCGCAATGCTACAGGAACGCGAAGTGATCAACGGCGAAGAGGTGCTGCGCATCGTCGCCGAACATCAGCGTCAGCCAGCCTGATGGAGAACGCAATCAAAGGTGGCCAGATGGAGGGGCGCAGCAGAGCAGCGCCCCTACGTGCGCCTCTCCCCCTCAATCCCCCTCTCCAGCCAAGCTAGAGAGGGGGACTTTGATCGCCGGACGCGGTGCTTTCCTGGCTCTGGGAAGGGGCTTGGGGTTCAGAGACAGACAGCGCATCATCAGCATGGCGCAGCCCAAACGCACGGCGCTCGCCCGGTGAGGGGGGTGCTGTTTTGCGCTATAATCGCCGCCGCGCGCAGGTTCGGGCGCGTTGGGAGGTGCGTTGCGATGCGGATTTCGCAGAGATTCGTGCTGGGCTGGGTGCTGGTCGTCAGCCTGCTGGGTATCGCCGGAGCGGTGATGGCCTACGGCTTCGTGCGCGACCGCGCCGCCGAACTGGACAGCGTGCTCGAACTACCCGATCCGCCGCAGCTAGGCCGCCCCTCGTCCGGCGGGGAGACATCCACGCCGGAGCCGCTCACGCCCACCCCCGATCAGGGCGGCGAGCCTGGCCCTGCCGGGGAGATGACCCCTGCCCCTGGCGACGCCGCGCCGGAGGCGACTCCCGCTTCCCCTGAAGCTGGCGAGGGCGAGGCGCAGGCCGTCGCCTACGCGCCCTGGGACGACCCGCGCCGTGTCTCGGTGCTGCTGCTGGGCATTGATCAGCGCGCCGGCGAAGAGGGCACCTTCCCCACCGACACGATCATCCTGCTCTCGCTCGATCCGGTGGGCAACACCGCGGCGATTCTCTCCGTCCCGCGCGATCTGTGGGTGGAGTACCCCGGCCTGGGACAGTCCGGGCGCATCAACGGCGCGAACATCGCCGGCGACAGCATCAACTATCCCGGCGGCGGCGGCCCGGCTTTCGCCGTGCGCACGGTGGAAAAAGAGTTGGGCGTCAAGATTCAGTATTACCTGCTGATCAACTTTGAGGTTTTCACCACGCTCATTGAGGCCCTCGGCCCGATTGAGGTCTGCCCGCCGGAGCCGATTGACGACGACCTCTACCCGGATGGCAGCTACGGCTACATCTCCATCCACTTCGACGCCGGCTGCCAGGAATTGGACGCCGAGCGGCTGCTGCAATACGCGCGCACGCGCCACGCCGACAGCGACATTGGGCGGGCGGCCCGCCAGCAAGAAGTGATCCTCAGCGTGCGGAACAAAGTGCTCAGCGCGGGCGGCGTGGCGGCGCTGCTGCCCGAAGCGCCGGCGCTATGGGAGTCCGTACAGGACAACATCCGCACCAACCTGTCTTTTGAAGAGATAGTACGGTTGGGGCTGCGCGCTGAGAAGATTCCAGCCGAGGAAATTCGCCAGGCTCAAATTTCGTTCGACGAAGTGTATCTGAGCACAAGTGACGATGGCGAAGCGATCCTGGTGCCCATTACCAGCGACATCCGCCTGCTGATCGAAGACCTCTTCCGCCCGCCGGGGACGCCCTCCAGCCGGTAGGCGCACGGGCGGCCTGGCAGCTCGGCGCTGGCGTGCCCCGCCGCTTCCTTTCCACATTGGCTATGCGTTACCCACAAACGCCCCCCATCCCCGGCCCTTCCCCCACGAGGGGGGAAGGGCGAAAAGCTGCGGGCCTGCTCCCCTTTCTACTCGGCTCGTCGTGATGCTTTCATTATCCCCTAAAGTGTCAGCGATGTCTCCGAACGTGTGTCAGCTATCTCTCCGATCTATACACGTCAACGGAGAGAGGGCAAGCCGAGCGCTGCGAGGCTAGGGGTGAGGTAAGGCGGGCGTGAGGGAGGGGCGCGCGCCGCAGGAGACTTCCGAAGTCTGGTTCTTGGCCGGGTGTAGCGAGGCTGGGGGTGAGGTAAGGCGGGCGTGAGGGAGGGGCGTGCGCCGCAGGAGACTTCGGAAGTCTTCGAAGACTTCCGAAGTCTGGTTCTTGGCCGGGCGTAGTGAGGCTGGGGGTGAGGTCCATGTTTCCACGTCAAACGAGTGGCTGACAACCTTTGCACGCATTCGTATTGCGCGACCGTTTGATCATTGTCTGTCCATTGTGTATAATGCCCCCTGCGCCCGAAAGTACCGGAGATCGAAACTTCTATGGAGTCCTATAACCTGAACCTTGACCCTGACATGGGGGCAGAAGAGTCCATGCCTGAGGTCGAGCACACCCCTCCCGAAGCTCTGAATGCCCCAGAGCCGGTGGATGAAGCTATCCCTCAGACGGAAATGCCTTCCGCCGAGGGCGAGCCGCCAGACGAAGCGGCTGAGGCGGTCAGCGCCGTTGATGAGGCTGAGCCGCTTGAGGATGAAGCCGAAAAAGCTGCCGAGGAAGGTGGCGAGGAACCAGCGGTCAAGCGCGGCACGATTGTAGACGGCACCGTGATCGAGACCAGCCCCACCGAGGTCCTGGTAGACCTGGGTGAGGATATTGTTGGCGTCATCGCCAGCCGCGAGCTGGAGCGTATGGATCGCGAGGCCATCGAGGCGCTCAAGCCCGGCAGCCAGGTCACGGCCTATGTGCTGAAGACCAGAGGCTCCGACGAGCGTCCTGTGCTGTCATTGGGTCGCGCCGAAGAAGAGAACAACTGGCGTCTGGCTGAAAAGCATTACACGAGCAAAGAAGTGTACTTCAGCAAGATCGCCGGCTATAACAAGGGCGGGCTGATCGTGCGCTTCGGCAAGGTGCGCGGCTTCGTGCCCGCCAGCCAGGTCAGCCGCGAGCGCCAGCAGCGCGCCGCCAGCGGCAGCCCGGAGGAGCGGTGGGGGCAGATGGTCGGAGAGGATATCGCGGTCAAGGTCGTCGAAATTGACCGCGCCCGCAACCGCCTGATCCTCTCGGAGCGAGCCGCCGCCCGCGAGTGGCGCGAAAAGCAGAAGGGCCGTCTGTTGAGCACGCTGCGCGAGGGCGAAGTGCGCAAGGGCCGCGTGATCAGCGTCGCCGACTTCGGCGCGTTCGTAGACCTCGGCGGGGCCGATGGGTTGGTTCATCTCACCGAGCTATCCTGGAAGCACATTACCCACCCGCGCGAGATCCTCGAAGTGGGGCAGGAAGTCGAGGTCGAGGTCATCAGCATTGACCCGCAGCGCAAGCGCATCGGCCTGAGCATGAAACGCCTGGAGCACGATCCCTGGCAGGAGATCATCGCCGACTACAGCATCGGTCAGCTTGTCCAGGCGACGGTGACCAAGCTCACCAAGTTCGGCGCGTTCGCCCGCCTGGTGGATAAGCCGGAGATCGAGGGGCTGATTCACATCTCGGAGCTGGCTGATTATCGCGTCTCGCACCCGCGTGAAGTGGTGTTGGTGGGCGATGTGCTGACGCTGCGCATCGTCAAAATTGACGCAGCGGAGCGCCGCCTGGGTCTCTCGTTGCGCCAGGTTGATTCGGCCAAGTACATGGACCAGGACTGGCAGGCCATCACTGGCGAGATCGGCGAGGAAGCGCCCGCCGAGCCGCAGACTGGCGCGGACGAACCGGCTGCTGAGCCACCCGCTGACGCGGACAGCGGGCCGGAAGCCGAGTCCGCGCCGGACGCCGAATAAGCGCCGCCTGACGTTCGCCTGACAGCGCATGGTGAGGTCCTGCTCCTGACCCAGGGGGCAGGGCCTTTGTATAACGGGTTCTGGGTTGTTGGTTGCTGGTAGGACGCATCCGAAACAGAGTCAACTTCACCAAAAACCAATGACCAAGAATCGCTTTCGCACGCACCCAAAACAAAAGAATGCCCGCATCATCGGCGGAACATGCTACAATACAGTATAGGGACACACCGCTGACGCAGAACGGGCAGCCCAGTCTGTGCCATCATCCTCCATGCGCCAGTGCCCGGCCAGGCTTGTCCGACC
>JAGPFT010000217.1 GCA_018056405.1 Anaerolineae bacterium | reverse complement strand
ATGTTACGCTCTGCAATGGTCTTAATCACCAGGGAGCAGAGGCGATGATCGCCGGCTGTGCGCCCCACACCATGACGACCCTCACGGCCACCATGACTACCGGCATGGGTACCATGACTGCCGGGCGGGCGCTGCCGGCTGCTTCCGGGGCGAGGGGCGATTAGGGCGCGGTAGAAGTAGCATCATCCCCAGGAACCTCAAGCGCGGAGCAGGTCGGCTCCGCGCTTTTTGTGTATGCGGCGTGCAGCGCCAGGAGGCGGGCTATGCCAACCCTGACCATGAAGTTCGGCGGAACGTCCGTCGGCAGCGCTGAGGCGATTGCCCAGGCAGTGGACATCGTTGCCGGGGCAGCGCACACTGATCGCGTGCTGGTAGTCTGCTCGGCGATGGGCGGCGTGACCAACCTGCTGATCGAGGGTGCGCAAACCGCCGCCGCCGGTGACGGCGCGCGCTACCAGGCCATCGCCCACGCCCTGCGCCAGAAGCACGAGGCGGCCATCCGCGCGTTGCTGTCGTCGGACGTGGAGCGCATCGCCATTCACGATGAGGTAGAGGCGCTGATCGAGGAGTTCGAGACGCTGTGCTACGGCATCTACGTGCTACGCGAAGCGTCGCCCAAAGCGATGGACAAGGTTAGCTCGCTCGGCGAGCGTATGTGCGTGCCCATCGTCTCGGCGCGGCTGCGCCAGTGTGGTGTGCCGAGCTACTCGATCAGCGCCAGCCGCCTGATCATCACCGATGATCAGTTCCAGAACGCGGGCGTGCTCTTCGAAGAATCCGAGGCCGTCGTGCGCCGCGAGCTGCTGCCGCTGCTCGACCAGGGGTTGGTGCCGGTAGTGACCGGCTTCATCGGCGCGACGCGCGACGGCGTGGTGACGACGCTGGGGCGCGGCGGCAGCGATTACAGCGCCGCCCTGCTGGGCGCGTATGTGGACAGCGCCGAGGTGTGGATTTGGACCGACGTGGACGGCGTGATGACCACCGACCCGCGCCTGGCCCCGGACGCCCAGGTGATCCCTGTGCTGTCCTACGGCGAGGTGGGCGAGATGGCCTACTTCGGGGCGAAGGTGCTGCACGCCAAGACGGTGCAGCCGCTCGTCGAGCGCAATATCCCGGTGCACGTCAAGAACACGTTCAACCCGACGGCGGAGGGCACGCTGATCACCCGCGAAGAGCACGCCGCGCCGGGCACCGTCAAGGCCGTCACTGCCATCCGCGACGTGAGCCTGGTCACTGTCGCCGGGCGCGGCATGATCGGCGTGCCGGGCATCGCCGCGCGGACGTTCTCCGCGGTGGCCAAGCGCCAGGCCAACGTGCTGATGATCGCCCAGTCGTCCAGCGAGCAGAGCATCTGCTTCGTGGTGCCCGAAGCCAAGAGCCGCGAGGTCGTGGCGGCGATCAAGACCGAGCTGGAGATCGAGTTCGGTCGCCAGGACATTGACCGCGCCTGGGCCGACGACAACGTGGAGATCATCACGGTGGTGGGGGTAGGCATGTTGCGCCAGCATGGCGTGGCGGCGCGCGTCTTTGGGGCGCTGGGCGAGGCGGGCGTGAACATCATCGCCATCGTGCACGGGGCCAGCGATTACTGCGTTTCGATGGTTGTGCGCACGGACGACACCGAGCGGGCCGTGCGCGCCATCCACAAGCTGGTGGTGCTCAATGGCGGCGCGGCGGCGCGATGAGCCAACCTGATCACAGGGCGGAATATGGCGAACGGGGAGCGCGTTTGCGCCTTGACCAGTAGATACCGTTGGCGAATCCCCTCACACCGGTCTCGTAGGGGCGCTGCCCTGTGTCACCCGCTGTAGGGTTATACCAACCCGACACGGGAGACGTGCGGCTTTACCTCACCCCTCCATCCCCTCTCCACACGCGGAGAGGGGACGTAACCACACCATGACTCTCCCTCTCCACCACGTGGAGAGGGGGCCGGGGGGTGAGGCTTTCAAACGGCTTCTGGCGCGGACACGTTCCGAGACAAGGTGGATGGGCAATTCCAGTTGTCGTCACCGCCAGGGAGTAAAACCTTATGGCCGGATTTCGTCGCATACCCCTACGTCGTGTGACACTCTGCTGCGCCCCGGTTTACCTCCCCCCCAGCCTCGCTGCGCTCGGCTTGCCCCCTCTCCATGCATGGAGAGGGGGTGGCGAGGCGCGCGTCAGCGAGCCGAGCGGGGGGTGAGGTCCGTAGGGGCGTATTGCAATACGCCCCTACGGACCCCGCGCCGGTCAAAGCGTTCTTGTAGGGGCGGGTTGGCCAACCCGCCCCTTGCGGGGAAAGGGGCTGGGGGGTAGGGGTTGAAAGTGCATAACACGCTCTAGCGGCGGACAGTGGCGCAGGAAGCATGAAGATGGCGTCTGATTTACCCCCCCAGCCTCGCTACGCTCGGCTTGCCCCCTCTCCATGCATGGAGAGGGGGCGGCGAGGCGCGCGTCAGCGAGCCGAGCGGGGGTGAGGTAAAGTGAAGAGCGACTCCAGACTACAGACCGACCTTAGAGCCTGTCCATCCCTGAACCAGCTCTACCGACGGGAGCGTTGTGCCGAAAGAGACTTCCGAAGTTTGGCAAACTTCGGAAGTCTGGCGTCGGAGCGCCCGCGCCAACACCCCCGTTGCTGGCCCGAACGCCAAAGCTCAGGGCGCGCGCTGCCCGTCGCGCCCCAGCGCCCGCCAGCGCCGGTCGAGGTAGCCCCCGACCACGTCGGTCATCTGCTCGACCTCGACCAGGAACGAATCGTGGCCGAACGGCGCTTCGATGTGCTGGTACTCGACGCCCCGCCCCGCCTCCTGGCACGCCTGCACAAGCTCCTGGCCCTGCCAGGCCGGGTACAGCCAGTCGCTGGAGAAGGTAACGACCAGGAAATCCGCCCGCGCCCGTTCGAGCGCCGCGCGCAGCGAGCCGTAATCCGCGCCGATGTCGAAGTAGTCAATGGCCTTGGTGATGACCAGATAGCTGTTGGCGTCGAAGCGGCGGACGAACTTCTCGCCCTGGTAGGCCAGGTAGCTTTCGATGGCGAACTCCGGCCCGTTCAGCCGGTGAGACAGCGCCGCGCCGCCCTGCAAGCGCCGTCCGAACTTCTGCTCCATCGAGGTCTCGCTCATGTAGGTGATGTGGGCCATCATGCGCGCCAGGGCCAGCCCGGCCTCTGGCCGAGGACCGTCGTAGTAGTCGCCGTCCTTCCAATGAGGGTCGGCGTAGATCGCCTGGCGGCCTGTCTCGTTGAAGGCGATCTGCTGGGCAGTGGAGCGGTGCGTGCCGGCCAGGAAGAGCACCGTCTCGACGCGCTCTGGATACGTGACGGCCCATTGCAACGCCTGCATCGCGCCCATGCTGCCCCCCGTCACGGCGAACAGGCGGGAGATGCCCAGCCGGTCGAGCAGGTGGCGCTGCGCCTCGACCATGTCGGCGATGGTGACCAGCGGGAAGCGCGCTCCATAGGGCCGGCCATCCGGCGCGAGCGACGAGGGGCCGGTGCTGCCCTGGCAGCCGCCGATCACGTTGGAGCAGAGCACGAAGTAACGGTCGGTGTCGAACAGCTTGCCTGGCCCGACGGCTTCATCCCACCAGCCTGGCTTCTCGTCCGGATCGTCTGTGTGCGTGCCGGCGGCGTGGGCGTCGCCGGAGAGGGCGTGGCAGATCAGGATGGCGTTGGAGCGGTCGGCGTTGAGCGTCCCGTAGGTCTCGTAGGCCAGGCTGAAGGCGGGCAGCGTCTGGCCGCCGCGCAGCCGCAGCGGAACGTCAAAGTGCGCGAGCTGGCGCTGCACCCGCCCCACCGACCCTGGGCGCGCCAGGGGCCGGCGGATGACCGCCGGCTCCCAGCGCGGGGCGGGCGTCGGTGTAGGCGATGGAGTCTGCAACTGGTACATGGCGCGCACCTCCTGCCACTCTACTGGCCGCTGACGGCGCGCGCCGTCATGCCCTGGGCGGCGGCCAGTGCCCGGTCGAGATCGGCCAGGATGTCTTCGATGTCTTCGATGCCAACAGCCAGCCGGATGTAGTCGTCAGTGACTCCGGACGCGGCCTGCTCCTCCAGGCTGAGCTGCTGGTGTGTAGTCGTCGCCGGGTGGATGGCCAGCGAGCGCACGTCGCCGACATTGGCCAGGTGCGAGAACAGCTTGAGGTTGTCAATGAAGGCGCGCCCGGCCTGCTTGCCGCCCTTGATCCCGAAGCCAAGCACCGCGCCAGCGCCTTGGGGCAGGTATTGCTGGGCGCGGGCATAGCTCTCGTGACCGGGCAGGCCGGGGTAATTGACCCAGGCCACCGCCGGGTGATCGGCCAAGTGGCGGGCGACGGCCAGTGTGTTGTCCACGTGGCGCTGCATGCGCAGGGCCAGCGTCTCCAGGCCGATCAGGTTGAGGAAGCTGTTGAAAGGCGCCTGGCACGCGCCGAAGTCGCGCAGGCCGACTACGCGCGCCCGCCCGATGAACGCCGCCGGGCCGAGCGCATCGGCCAGCACCAGGTCGTGGTAGGCGGGTTCTGGCTCCACCAGGCCGCTGTGCCGCCCGCTGGCCTTCCAGTCGAACCTGCCGCTGTCCACGATGGCCCCGCCGATGCTCAGCCCGTGCCCGCCGATCCACTTGGTGGTGGAGTGCACCACGATGTCCGCGCCATGCTCGAAGGGACGGCACAGGTAGGGCGTGGCGAAGGTGTTGTCGCAGACGACGGGCAGGCCGTGCGCGTGGGCGACTGCCGCAATGCCCGCGAAGTCGGGGACTTGCAGCTTGGGGTTGCCAATGGTCTCCAGGTAGATCAGGCGGGTCCGGTCGGTGATCAGCGCTTCGTAGGCCGCCGGATCGTTCTCATGGACGAAACGGACGGTGATGCCCAACCGCTTGAGACTCTGCGAGAACAGGGTGTAGGTGCCGCCGTAGAGCGCGCTGCTGGCGATCACCTCGTCGCCGGCGTTGCACAGGGTGAGGACGGTCAGCGTCTCCGCCGCCTGCCCCGACGCAGTAGCCAGCGCGCCGATGCCGCCTTCCAGGGCGGCCAGGCGCTGCTCGAAGACATCGTTGGTGGGGTTCATGATGCGCGTGTAGATGTTGCCCGGTTCTTGCAGGGCAAAGAGCGCGGCGGCGTGATCGGTGTCGCGGAACTGGTAGGCGGCGGTCTGGTAGATGGGCACGGCCCGCGCGCCGGTGGTCGGGTCGGGCGAGTAGCCGGCGTGCAGGGCGCGGGTGTTGAAGCGATAGTCGTGCGAGTATTGGCCGTTGTGGGCTGCCATGAATGTCCTCTCCTACGCGAGTGCTGGCTTGTAAGCGGCGGTGCGCGTAAGCAGCGTCCTCCCCTCGCCCCGCGAGAAAAGAAAAAATCCTTCTCGCACGGTGAGAAGGATTTTGACGCAGACATTCGCTGGCAAACTCCTCCTCATCTTCCAGAATGCATTCTGCCGGAATTGGCACCATTCCCGCGCGCTCTCAGGGTTCGCGCGGTTGGTTGCCGAGGTTTCACAGGGCCGGTCCCTCCACCTCTCTGGATAAGGGGCAGTGCTGCTATGCAATTGTTAACCTGGAGTAGAGAGTAGCACGGGCGAGGGGGTTTGTCAACTGGAATTGTAGAAAAGGGTGCATTCGCTTTTGGGGGCAGTGATCTTGAGCCGCTGAGATGACGAGGGCGCGGAGGGGAAAGTCGGAAAAGCTCTGAGGCTTTCTCTGCGACCACTGCGCGCTCTGGGATGGAGCGGTTGAGAAGCCCGCGGCGCGGGTT
>JAGPFT010000216.1 GCA_018056405.1 Anaerolineae bacterium | reverse complement strand
CCTCTCCCCCTCAATCCCCCTCTCCAGCCGAGCTAGAGAGGGGGACTTGGATCGCTGGCACGGCGCTTTCCCCCTCTCTGGCTCTGCCGGGGAGGGGGCCAGGGGGAGGGGCCTCCCGCCGAAATACAGACCTCACCCCCCGCTCGGCGCTGACGCGAGGCCAGGGGTGAGGTTGATCGGTCGTCCCTAACGCCCTTCCGTCCAGCGGCGCACGAACCGACGCTGGGCCTCCGTCTCCGGCGACCCCTCGCCGAGCAGCGCCGTAACCCGGCGCAGCGCCTCCTCGCCGTTCGCGCCATGCCGCACTAAATAGCAGCCGACGACGGTACCCGTCCGTCCCACGCCACCCAGGCAGTGCACGTAGACCGGCTGGCCTGCCGCAATCGCTCCATCAATTGTGTCCAGGATGGCCGCCATGTGCGCCTCGTCCGGCACGCTGAAGTCCGGGATCGCCAGGCGGTAGTGGACTGCTCCCCAGCCTCCGTGCGCGGCCTCTTCGCGCAAAGTCTCCAGGTAGGGAGGGCGCTCGCCCTCCTCGGTCAAGTCTACGAAGACGATGATGCCAGCAGCGAGCAGGGCGCGCAGCCAGGCGCGCGCCGCCGCCTCGTCGCGGGCGGCGGGATACGGCCCGGCCAGCAGCGCGCTGGGGCACACCCACACAGTATGGGGAAAGGGTAGATCGGATGGCTGGCTCATGGCGACGCGCTTTCTGCTCCGAACATAACGCCCCTCACTGAGATGGCGAGGGGCGTAGAGAGTATAGCGCGCGCGGCGCGATTACGACAGAGCCAGGATCACCCTTGCGATGCGTGATCAGCTTGGCGCGATGGAATAGGGTATAATGAGGCCACTTGTCATACCGGCTTAGGGCTGCGCCGATCTGTAGGAGAGGTTGTATGCGTGTTTCGATCCTGCAAGAGAACCTGCACAAAGGGCTGTCCATTGTGGGTCGCGCCATTCAAAGCCGGCCTACGCTGCCCATTCTTTCCAATGTGATGATCGCGACGGACGATGCGCGCTTGCAGCTTTCCGCCACTAATCTGGAACTGGGCATCACGCACTGGATCGGCGCCAAAGTGGAACACCCCGGCTCGATCACCGTGCCTGCCCGCACGCTGCAAGAACTGGTGAGCACGCTGCCCCCTGAGCGCGTGGACATGGAGCTAGACCCGCGCACGCTGACGCTGCACCTGCGCTGCGGGGCCAAGTCGGCCAACATCAAGGGCATGGACGCCGCCGAATACCCGCTCATGCCAGAGTTTGACCCGACGCGAGCCATCCCGGTCAAAGCGGGCGTCTTCCGCGAGATGATCGAGCAGGTCGTCTTCGCCACCGCCAAAGAGGACAATCGCCCCATCCTGACCGGCGTGCAGATGCGCTTCGATGACGATCAGCTCACGCTGGCGGCGGCGGACGGGTACCGGCTGGCAGTGCGCACGACGACGCTGGAGTTCAGCGTGGGCGACCGGGCACCAGAGCCGCTGATCGTCCCTGCGCGCACGCTGTCCGAACTGGCGCGCATCATCAGTGACGAGGACGACGAAGTGCTGGTGGGCTTGCCCGAAGGGCGCGGGCAGATCATGTTCAGCCTGAAGAATGTGGTCGTTGTCTCGCAGCTTATCGAGGGCAAGTTCCCCGACTACGAGGCGATCATCCCGCGCAGCTTCCAGACGCAGGTGCTCGCTTATACCGACGAACTGCTGGCAGCCTGCCGCAGCTCCGAAGTCTTCGCCAAAGATTCGGCGAATACTGCCCGCGTGCTGGTCGAGCCGAGCGGCATGGTCGGCGTGCCAGGCCGCGTGACGGTCGCCGGGCGCTCGCAGGAAAAGGGGGACGCCGAGGCCCCGCTAGATGCCAGCATTGACGGGCAGGCGGTCGAGATTTCGTTCAACATCCGCTACCTGATTGACGTGCTGAGCGTGATCCGCGAAGACCAGGTGGTGCTGGAGACGAGCGGGCCGACGGCACCGGGCGTGGTGCGCCCCGCCGGACGCGATGATTTCGTGCACGTGATCATGCCCATGTCCACCAGCCGCTAGGGCGCTCGCGGTGGCCGGCCATCATCTGAGGAACGGGGCATCAAGGCAGGGGTTGAGTGAGGAGTCGTGAGCCAGGAGGCCTGAGCCATGCGTGCAGGATAGATTCCTGACCTGTCCTTCAGAGCTTGCGTCGGCCCGCCCACTCACCGCAAAGGCGCGCAATGTCAACCACGTCCACAAGATCAACGAAGTCGGGGTCCAGTTCTGTCAGGAAGAAGCGCATGTCTGCCTACGACGAGCAGATCAAATGTCACGATTACCACATTGACCCGGATTTCTGGAAAGACCCTCGCGGGGTTGAGGTCTCCCACGATACGCTGAAGTTTCTATTCATCCCCGACCACGTGTCGGCCTACATCACTTCGGTGCTGGCCCACAAGGTCTACCGCTACCAGATCGACAACATCCGCACCAAAGAGCAGATCACCCACGCCGTGATGATCACGATGGGCGGCCTGTTGCCCGGCGTGATGCTGCACGATCACCTGGCCTGGACGCTCAACAAGAACATCCCGCCGATTGAGTTCGGCACGCTCGGCGTGCGTTACTATGCCGGGCCGGGTGAGCCGCTCGACCAGCCGCGCATCATCCACCCGCTATCCATCGAGGTTGAGGGGTGCGTGGTCGGCGTCGTCGAAGACCTGGTAGACCTGGGTGGCACGGCGCGCTTCGTCGCGCAATATCTGGTCGCAGAGCGCCAGGCGCGCAAAATCGTGCTGATCGCGCCCTTCCTCAAGACCAAGAACGTCATCGAGGAAATGGACGTGATTTTCTTCGGGCACGTGCCCAAAGACACCTGGATTATCACCCCCCGCGAGCGCGTGGAAACGCTGATCAAGCGCGTCCCCTACTGGCGCGATCATGGCGCTACGCTGGAGGAATGCAACGAAAACCTGCGCACGATTGGCTACCCGGAATACCTGCTGGATACTTACCTGCGGGCCACCTACGAGCGCGGCTGAGCCGCCTCTCCCCCTCAATCCCCCTCTCCAGCCGAGCTAGAGAGGGGGACTTAAGACGATGCCGGCAGCGCGCTAGTCGCCGCCGGTGGCCGGCTCAGGCTCTACGGTGGGCACGGGCGAGGGGGATGTTCCCGATGCGCTCTTTGCCGCGATCAAGGACTCCAGATCGAACAGGAAGGGGCTGTTAGACGGGATGACAATGATCTGGATGTCGTCACTAAGTTTTTCCACATAGCGCCATTGCAGCAGCAGCGGGTTCTGAACGAGTTGCTCGTTGATCAGGCGCAGCGCCTCGGCCTCGCCCGTCGCGCGCGTCACGGCGGCGTCGGCGTCACCGCGTGCCAGCTCGCGCACCTGCTCCGCTTCCTGACGCCTCTGCTGCACGCGGAACTCGGCCTCCAGCGCTTCCTGCTGGGCAACCTGCTTGCGCTCGATGGAAGCTACGTACTCCGGCGAAAAGCGGATGTGGCGGATGAGGATGTTGGTTAACTGAAAGCCTTCCGGCTCGATCAGGCTGCGAATGCTCCCTTCGATGGACTGAACGAGCTGCGTGCGGTCGCCGCCGTAAATCTCCTCCACGCGGAACTCAGTGAGCGAGGCGCGCGCCTCGCTGCGCAGTGTGGGGCGAATGAGTCCGCTGATGTAGCGGTCTTGCCAGCGGCGGTGAATGATGTTCGCTTTGGCCGGATCAATGCTGAAGAGCATCGTCACGTCGAGGCTGACTTCCTGGCCGTCCTGAGTCAGGGCAACGACAGCCTCATCGCCGCGCGCCGCGCCCTCAGTGAGCAGCCCTGCCACCGTGTATTCTTGCTGGGCGGTCGAGTAGATGGTCACTTGCTGAATGCCGGGGATGATGATGTGCAGGCCCGGTCCCAGGGGCGTATCGGACAGCTCACCGCTGAGCACGTTGAAGACCACGCCAACTTCCTGCGGCTGAATCTCCACCACGCCCGACCCCAGCATGAAGAATACAGCGGCGATCACCACGCCGATTACCGTCAGCGTGATGCCGGCACGTGTGGGATCGTTGCGCGAGACGGCTTGCGCGATCATGAATACACCGAAGCCAGCAATCGCCAGCCCAGCGATGGCGAGCACGTTGAGCACCAGAATGATCATGAGTGTTTCTCCTCGTTCTCCACGATACGGCGTGCCATAGTGCACCGTTCCGCGTCACCGGCACCTGTAGAGCCAGGGCCAATTATAACAGGCTCTCGCCCGAACTCCTGAGTTTTGCGAAGAACATCCAGAGTAATCGCATTAAAAGAGGCTGGGGCTGAGCTGGTGGACCTCACCCCCGCTCGGCCCCCTGGCGTGGGCCTCGCCGCGTGTGGAGAGGGGGACAGGCTGAGCGCAGCAAAGCCAGGAGGTGAGGTAAGGCTCTGCACACCGAAAGTTGATGCGATTACCCCGGAAGAACATCACCCTGAGATGCGGAGAATGCGGAGAAGAACAGAGAATGAAGGCTGTTTCAATGTCCTTATCTGTCTTTCCGCTGCGCTCTGCGCGTCTCAGCAGTTCAGGAACATTTTTCCCGCCCACGCCGTTTGACAGCCAAGCCGACTCACCGTACCGGCGGGCATGAGAGCAGCACATGCGTCGCCCTTATGTGATTCTACGGAGAGCGCGTGGACTCGGTTGTGGTTGAGCCTGGCCCGCTGACGCTGCACGCCTACAACACCTGCCTGCCTGACGGGGTGTTGGCGGGCCTGAGCCTCATCGGTTGGCGAGCGCCTGCCGCCCGACGATGTGAGTTACTGATCGCAGATCGGGATCACGATCTACTGCCGGCCAGCGGACTGCCCGGTGGGGGAGTTCGCCGCCGCGCCGTGAGGCGCTCCCCCACCCAGGTCGCGCGCCTTGCGGGCGATCAGCAACGTGGTGAAGTTGAACGACCAGGGCGCGACGCGGCGCAGCAGCGCGCCGAGGGCGTCGGCCAGGCGCGTGGTGCGGTAGTAGCCCTTGCCCCGGAACGGCCAGCCCAGCCCCCACAGGGTGAAGCTGTGGCTGGTGGGCCGCACCAGCACGATCTCAAAGCCCGCCCCTTGCAGCGCCGCGATCAACTGGTGCCGGGTGTAGGTGCTCTCGTAGAAGTCGGCATCGGTCAGGGCGGGCTGGCGCAGCAGGCGGCGCTTGCCGTGCACCAGGCGGTGCACCACGTTCGGGTAGGGGATGGTCAGCACGAGTGTCCCGCCCGGCACCAGCACGCGATTCGCCTCGCGCAGGGCCGGGCCGACGCCGTGCGCGAAGTGTTCCAGCACGCCGAAGGACAGGTAGCCGCCTAGCGAGTTGGCGCGGTAAGGCAGGGCGTGCACGTCACCCGCCTGCAGGCTGAGCGCCGGGTCATAGGCGCGGGCGGTGCGCAAGGCGCGCTCGGCGTAGTCCAGGCCGATGGTGCGGAAGCCCATCTCGCGCAACTTCATGATCACTGTGCCCAGCCCGCAGCCCGCCTCCAGGATGATCCCCTCTTGGGGCAGATAGCGCGGGTACACGCCGAGCGTTTCCCAGGTGCGGGGCTGGTTCATCACTTCTAGCTCGGCCTCGACGCTGGCCCCGGCCCAGATGTCTTCCCACGATTGGCGCGTGCGGTCGTACAGTTCGTCGCTCATGACGGCTCATTTCGCTGCGGATTGGACGTGTGCGCGCGTAGGGGCGGCGCTCTGTGTCACCCGCTGTAGGGGTATACCCACAGGAGACGCCGTAGGGTTATACCAACCCGACACGGCAGACGTGCGGCTT
>JAGPFT010000215.1 GCA_018056405.1 Anaerolineae bacterium | reverse complement strand
GGATCACAGACCCTGGCCCCTCCTTGTGGGGGAGGGGTTTGGGGTGGGGGGAACAACCTCTCAAATCACCTCTTACCCCTTGATCGCGCCGGCGACCAGCCCGCGCGTGATGAAGCGCTCCAGCAGCAGGCCCACCACGATCACCGGCAGCACCGCCGTGATGGCCAGGGCCGAGATGTACCACCACTCCACGCCGCGCTGCGTGTTCTGCCCGGCGATATACACCGGCATGGTGATCGCGTTGAAGTTGGTCAGCATCAGCGCGTACAGGTACTCATTCCACGAGAAGACGAACGAGAAAATGGACACCGAGGCCAGGCCCGGCGCGCTCAGCGGCAGCACGATACGCACGAAGGCCGTCCAGCGCGAAGCGCCGTCCACACGGGCGCTCTCCTCCAGGTCTACGGGCAGGCCGTCGAAGAAGTCGCGCATGATCCAGACGGCGAAGGGGATGTTGAACATCGTGTAAGCGATGATCAGCCCGGCGTGAGTGTCAATCAGCCCCAGCTTGGCGTAGGCGATCAGAAACGGTACGACGAACAGCGCGGGTGGCAAGAAGCGCTGCGAGATGATCCAGAAGGCGATGTTGTCGTTGCGCCAGTTCAGCTTGGGCCACCGGTAGCGGAAGCGCGACAGCCCGTAGCCGGCCATCGCCCCGACCAGCACCGCGCCAACGGTGCCGCCGGACGCCGCGATCAGGCTGTTGCGGAAGTGTCGCCAGGTTACGTCGCGCCGCATGTTAAGCAGATAGTCCCAGTGCTCGGTGGTCGGCTCGAAGTCGTAATAGGGGATGTATTTGGGCTGGCGCAGCACGTCCAACTGCCGCTTGAACGAGGTGGTGCCCAGCCAGTAGAAGGGAAAGAGCACGATAAAGCACCAGAAGAGGACTACCGCATAGAGCAAGATAGACTGCCCGAGGGGTCGGCGTGTCATAGTGCTCTCTCCCTATACTGCGCGCGGCGCAGCGCGGCGCCCCAGCGCCAGGAAAACGGTGGCGAAGATGATCACCAGCACCAGCAGCACGAAGGAGATCGCCGCTGCATAGCCGTAGTTGCCGAAGGTGAGCGCTGTCTTGTAGATATACATCGTCAGCGACTCGGTAGCCGACCCCGGCCCGCCGCCAGTGGTCACTACAATCACGTCAATGATTTTGAAGATTTCCAGCCCCCGGATCAGGACGACTGTCACCGAAAGAGGCAGCAAGATGGGAAAGGTGATGCGCCAGAACATCTGCCACGACGACGCCCCATCCACCCGCGCCGCCTCGTAGATGTCGTCGGGGATGGCCTGCATCCCGGCCAGCAGGATCAACGTCACGAAGGGAATCCACTGCCAGCTATCCATCAGCACGATTGAAGCGCGCGCCCACCTCCCATCGGTCAGCCAGGGGATGATGGGATTCAGATGGGAGCCGACCAGCGGCACGTCAACCCACCATTCGACGATGTGACGCCACAAGTCTGCGATCGGCGAGCGGTAGGAGTCGAACATCATGCGCCCGACGTAGGCGACCACGACGGGCATGGTCATCATGGGCATCAGAAAGATCACCCGCACCACTTTGCGCCCGACAAAATTCTGGTTGAGCACCAGCGCCAGACCTATGCCGAGGATGTATTGCACGGTTACGCCCACGAAGACGTAGTACATAGTATTGCGAGCGGCGGTGTGCAACCGCTGGTCGTCGAGCAGACGATCATAGTTGCGCAGCGTGATGCTGAAATTCATCCCCAGGAATCCCTCGCTCGCTGTCTCGGACATCTCCGCCTCGCGCGCGGTGGTAGAGCCACCGCGCAGCATGTCGGTGAAGCTAATGCCAAGCGACCAGAAGAGGGGAAAGATAGAGAGCGCGAGCAGGACGATGATCGCCGGAGATAGGAAGATGCGCTTCATGATGCGGTCTTCGCGGGTGATGTCGGTGATCTCCGTCTGCTTGTCAGCCCCGGTCTGTTTCTTGGTTCGCTGCAAGGCGCACTCTCCTCTCCTTTAATCCCCCGAATACTTGAAGGTCGTCCAAACGGTGCTTGAGGTCAGGACTGGCAACCTGTCTGATAGTGAAGCTGGGCCGTCCAGGCTCCCCTCTCGCTGCACAGATCGAACTTGTTGCGCTCATGGATGAGACAATCAGAAATGGCATGGTTTTCGTAGGGGCGTATTGCTATACGCCCCTACCTCCGGCCCCCTTTGATTGCGTTCTCCATCAGTACGTCGCCACAGGTTCATCTGCGCAGGCGCGCTGCTCTGCGGGTGCCAGATCGTTTGCGAACATGGTGTTATTGTAGCACCAAGCGCCACATCGAGTGCGAGTGATGTAGCGCTTGGTGGCATATGCGGTGTGCTGAGCACCCATGCGGCAATTATGCGAGAGTGTAGGGGCGTATGATCATACGCCCCTACGAAGAGCCTCCGCGAGAATCACCGCAGCGCGCTCAATCACAGGCCGGTCTAGTCCGTCAAGCCCACCGACGCGCGGTACTGGGTGAGCTGACTCTCGCGGCCATAGCGGTTGGTGATCTCTTCCCACTGCGCGGCAGCGTTGTCCAGCGCTTCCTGGGCGCTGATCTCACCGGCGATGGCGCGGGTGATCTCCACGTCCAACGTCTGCTGGTACTCCGGCGTGCCAACGATACGCAGGTCGAGCACGGCGTTCGGGTGCGCGATGCCGGTCAGGATGGCATCCAGGTAGTCCCGCGCGCTTTCCTCGTCGAAACCGGCGTCAATCCACAGATCGAGGGCCTCGAACTGGCTGTAGCGGGCCGGGTTGATGCCCGTACCGCCGGTGACGGCCAGCACTTTGACCAGCTCAGGCCGGGCCATGAAGGCTGCGAAGTCCAGCGCCGCTTCTTTCACGTCGCTGTCTGCCGCCACGCCGATGATCCAGCCACCAAAGGCGATGAAGGGGGCCTCGTTGACGCCACTCTCAGGGGTCACCCACTCGCCCGCCACGTAGTCCCAGTACTGATCGCCGCCGGGCAGCGGGGCGAAGCCCACCTGGCCCTTGATCAGCGACACGTTCTCGTCAATCGAGATAGGTCCGACATCGCCCCAGTCAATGTTGAAGACCGACAGGCCAGCCGGGAAGTAGTTGCGGGTGTCGGCCACGTCCCAGTTGATCTGCTCGGGCGGGCCTAGCTTGGTGCTCAGCATGTAGTCTTCGAGCGCTTTGACCCAGCCAGGGTTATTGACCTGCGGGGTCATGTCTTCGCAGCTAAAGAAGAAGCAGGGATTGCCGGGGATCTTGCCATAGCCTGCGGCGTGCGAGAAGTAGACGTAGAAGGCCTGGGTACCGCGCTTCTGCGCTTCCATCACGCCGAAGATGGGGGCCTTCATGCCGGCAGTCTCGACTTCCTTGCCGTTGAAGAACTCAGCGATGTCGTAGTACTGGCTCCAACTCTTCGGCTCGGCCAGTGGATAGCCGTACTGGGCCTCGAAGTCAGCCGCGTACTCGCCGCCATCCACCAGGTCCTTGCGGTAGTAGAGCATGTGCGAGTCACCGTCGTAGGGCAGGGCATAGATCGTGTCACCCCAGGCGATGATGCGCTCGCGGTACAGCGGGATGACGTCCTCCATGTCTACCTTGTCCAGGATTTCCTGGGGGATCGGCTCCAGATAGCCAGGGGCCATGTAGTCGCCTGCCCAGGCAGCCGGGAAGACCAACATGTCGTAAGCGCCGGAGCCGGTCGAGAGAGCAGTCACCGTCTTCTCGAACAGATCGTTCCAGGCAAACTGCTGCAGCTCAACTTCGCCACCGGTCAGTTCTTCCCACTCAGGGGCGTAATCTTCGATCGGGCCGCCGATAGAACGGCCTTCCTGGGTCACCACGACCACTTTCATACCCTTGAACGGCTTGTCATCCTGGGCCACGGCGGTGGGCACGAGTCCCACGACCAGGACCGCGATGATCAACAGCGCGAGCAGTTTCTTGTTCATAAAGCTGCCTCCAGACTAACTAGCGAAAGGAACCCTTAGGACGAACCAACAAGCTGCGTGCGAAGTTCCGATCCTACCTTCCTCCTTTCTGTGCTCTGCCGTCGCTGTAGATGGTCAGTGTGGCGACGAAGTAGAGGGTACTTTGAGCGCGCCACCACGAAAGAAATCTTCTCTGCAAAACGCCCCGTATCAGCTATCACTCTCTCTGCTAGACACAACCTCTGAGCCTGTAATCCCTCATATCAGCACAACCTCTTGCAGGGCCGACTCCCGAAGCTCTTCCCGCAGAGCACTCTTAGAAACCCCATCCACTTTCCGCTGAAGTCGATCCTCCAAGAACAGAGCCAACCCTACCAGATCAAACGGGTCTGCTTTTTCGTCAAAATCTACCAGAACGTCAATATCGCTGGCTTCGCTCTGCTGTTCCCGGACAAAAGAGCCGAAAAGCCCGATCTCCTTTACCCGGTATCACGCTGATAGTTCTGGCTTCAGCTTCCCCAAGAGTACTAGAAGCTGCTCTCTGTCCACAGGCGGCATAGGAAGGCTTTCTTAAACGGCTGGATCGCGGCTTATTCCTCACAATTCAGTATACAGCGAAACGTTTTCCCCTGTAAAACGTTCCCCTGGCGTGCTATCCTTTGCGCGCGCCGCTCTCGCCGTGCAGCGATTGGCCCTTAGGCACCAGTACCACCCCCTGGTTCACTCCCTGGGGATCGAAGTGCTGCTCCACCAGCGCCTGCCGGTCGCCCGGCGCGCGGACGCGCACCAACTCAACCTCGAAGCGCGTGCGGTCGCCGCGATGCAGGGCGTGATAGTATTCGACAGGCGTGCCGTCGCTCAGGTAGCTCACGCTGTCGAGCAGGATCAACGGCGCGCCTTTCTTCACCTGCAGCATCTCGGCTTCATACTCGTTGGCGGCTACCGCCTCCACTGTGCGGTGCCCGCGCGCGATGACGATGCTGCACGCCTCGTCCAAGAAGGCGTACAGCGAGCGCTGGGAGAGGTCAACCTCCAGCAGGGCCGGGCAGACAGCGAGCGGGATGTAGGTGGTCACAAGCTGGATGGGTTCGTCCTGGACGAAGCGCAGGCGTTCGATGACGATGACCGGCGTCTCCGGTGCGATGCCCAGCCGTTCGGCGACGCGGCGGCTGGCGGGCACCGTCTCCTGGCGCAGGACGCGCGCCGTGGGGGTGTAGCCCTGCTCAACCATGTCCTGGTAGAAGCCAGTCAACTTTTGCACCAGGCTTTCGCTGATCTTGGGCGGAGCGGCGAAGGTTCCCTTGCCCTTCAGGCGCGTCACCAGGCCATGCTGGGCCAGGTCGTTGAGCGCCTGGCGGATCACCGGGCGGCTGACAGCGAACATCTGGCATAGCTCCGGCTCGCTTGGCAAACGGTCGCCGGGCTGCCACGTGCCTGCCTGCAGGTGCTCGCGCAGCGCATTGCGCACCTGGATATGGTAGGGGATGCCGTTGGTGCGGTTAATCGAGAAATCCAAAGTCATAGCTTGTTATCTTGTCATTACAAGTGCTTAATTGTATTATATACGCAACTTGTGCACGATGCAACTGCGTTGCCGGGTGCGTGCAAAACCTGTCAGGGAGTTTTGGGTCGTGCCTTTTAGCCTCACCCCCGCTCGGCGCTGACGCGCCTCGCTGCCCCCTCTCCATTCGAATGGAGAGGGGGCAAGCCGAGCGTAGCGAGGCTGGGGGTGAGGCCAATGCCCTAGTACTCAGTCAATCTGAAACAGATGGATAAAGGCGGTGCAACTTCACACGGGCATCTTGAGACGAAAACAGCCACTTGACCGTGACTTGAGCAGCGTTGCGCTCGTTCTCAAGCGCTTGCACGT
>JAGPFT010000214.1 GCA_018056405.1 Anaerolineae bacterium | reverse complement strand
CCTCTCCACACGCGGAGAGGGGACTGAGCCAGATACTTACTCCCCCTCTCCGTATATGGAGAGGGGGCCGGGGGGTGAGGTCTGCAACCGATCTCTGCACCTGCCCCCAAATCCGAATGCACCCGCGCGAAAATCGTACCTGGGCAATGGTAGCGCAAGTCATTACAATCGGGGTGGGGCGGTGTGAGCTTGCCAGTTCAAGAAGAGAGTATCATGCCGGCATCATCAGAAGTATCTCAGAAGCGGCTCGTGAGCGACTCCGAACGCGCAGCGGTGCGGGTCATTGGGGGTGGGCTGGCCGGCTCAGAAGCGGCCTGGCAGATCGCGCAGCGCGGCGTGCCGGTGCAGCTCTATGAGATGCGCCCGCAGCGGACGACGCCCGCGCACCAAACAGACCGGCTGGCGGAACTGGTGTGCAGCAATTCGCTTGGGTCAGACCTGGCAGACCGCGCGCCGGGCGTGCTGAAGAACGAGCTGCGCCGCCTGGGGTCGCTGCTGATGGCCTGCGCCGACCGGGCAGTTGTGCCCGCTGGCGGGGCGCTCGCCGTAGACCGCGAGGTCTTCGCGGTACAGGTTACGCAGGCAGTGCACAACCATCCGCTGATCACGATCATCCGCGAAGAAGTGACGAGCATCCCCGATGGGCCGTGCGTGATAGCTACTGGGCCGCTGACCAGCCCGGCGCTCGCCGAGGAAGTGGGGCGGCTGTTGGGCACGGAGCACCTCTACTTCTACGATGCCATCGCCCCGACGGTCTACGCCGAGACGATCAACATGGCGGTTGCCTTTCGCGCCAGTCGCTATGGGCGGGGCGAAGGGGACGAGGGCGATTACATCAACTGCCCGATGACCGAGGAAGAGTATCACCGCTTTGTCACGGCCTTGCTGAACGCGGAAACTATCGCCCTGCGCGACTTTGAGCGCGCCGACCCGCGCTTCTTCGAGGCATGTCTGCCGGTCGAGCAGATCGCCGCACGCGGGCCGCAATCGCTGGCCTTCGGCCCGATGCGCCCCGTCGGGCTGCGCGACCCGCGTACCGGGCAACGTCCCTTTGCCGTCGTCCAGCTCAGGCAGGACAACCTGGCCGGCACGTTGTACAGTATAGTTGGCTTCCAGACGAACCTGCGTTGGGGCGAGCAGCAGCGCGTCCTGCGCATGATCCCAGGATTGGAGAATGCCGAGTTCGCCCGCTATGGCACGATGCACCGCAACACGTTTATCAATGCGCCTGTGCATCTCAGGCCGTCGCTCCAGTTCCGGCAGCGCGATGATTTGTTCTTTGCCGGGCAGATTACGGGAGTCGAGGGGTACGTGGGCAGCATGGGCACGGGGTTGCTGGCCGGGATCAACGCGGCTCGTCTGGTGCTGGGCCAGCCGGTTTGGATGCTGCCCCCTACCACGATGCTAGGCGCGCTGTGCTACTACGTGGCCCACGCCGATCCGCAGGATTTCCAGCCGATGAAGGCCAACTTCGGGATCATGCCACCTCTCGCCACGTCCCCGCGCCGCAAGAGCGAGCGCAAGCGCGCCTTCGCCGAGCGCGCCGCCCGCGATCTGGAGAGTTTCCTGGCTTCTGAGGGAGATTGAAGCATCATCCGCACGTTCCGGGTGTGTGAAAAGGTCGTCAGTAACACGTGCGACGCTGGCAGTAGCCTCACCTCCGCTCGGCGCTAACGTGCCTCGCTGCCCCCTCAGCCACGACGTGGAGAGGGGGCAAGCCGAGCGCAGCGAGGCTGGGGGTGAGGCTAAGCAGTGCGACCCCACTGCCTGACAGGCTTTGCACGCACTTCACGTTCCCGCCGCATTGAGCGAACGCCCCGCCTGAGCTATAATGCACAGCGTAGTGCCGTGCATCGCAGCATGACGCTAGAGCCACAAGATGTCACCAGGCGAGCATCCTCTCCATGCCTTCTGAGCGCAATGGCCGCGCTACAAACGATTTTGACTCCAGCCGCGCCCTGCTGGTAGGCGTGGAATTGCGCGGACCCCATGCGCTGTTCTCCGCCGGGGACTCGTTGGACGAGCTGGCCTTGCTGGCCAGCACGGCGGGCGTGCAGGTGGTCGGGCGAGAGGTGCAGCGTGTAGGGCGCATTGACCCCGCGACCTTCGTCGGCTCCGGCAAGCTGGAAGAGATCGCCGAGACCCTCACAGAGACCGGCGCGAACATGGTCATCTTCGACGATGAGCTTTCGCCGCGCCACCAACGCGAGATAGAGAGAGCACTGGGTGAGCACGTGCAGGTGCTGGATCGTTCCGCGCTGATCCTCGACATTTTTGCGCAGCACGCACGCACGCGCGAGGGCGCGCTGCAGGTAGAACTGGCGCAATACGAATACCGCCTGCCGCGCCTGACACGGCAGTGGACTCACCTGGCGCGGCAGGCAGGCGGCGGCGCGGCGCGCGGCGGGGCAGGGGGAGTCGGGCTGCGCGGCCCCGGCGAGACGCAGCTTGAAGTAGACCGGCGCGAGATCGGGCGCAGAATTGCCAGGCTGCGCGACGAACTGGAGTCGGTGCGCGCTCACCGGCAACGGCACCGCCAGCAGCGGATGCGGGCGGGCATCCCTACGGTGGCCCTGGTCGGTTACACCAACGCCGGCAAATCCACGTTGCTCAACGCGCTTTCTGGCGCGGATGTGTATGTTGCGGATCAACTGTTTGCCACCCTTGATCCCACTGTCCGGCGCGTTGGCCTGCCCAATGGCCGCGTCGTGCTCGTGTCCGACACGGTGGGTTTCATCCAGAAGCTGCCGGTGACACTGGTGGCGGCGTTCCGGGCGACACTGGAAGAAGTGGCCGACGCAGACCTGCTGGTGCACGTGGTGGATGCCAGCCACGAGCGCGCCTGGGATCATATTGACGTGGTGGAAGACACGCTGGCCGAGCTAGAAGCCACGCGCATTCCAAAGGTGCTCGTGCTGAACAAGATTGATCGCGGCGAATCCTGCGGGCCGATTGACTATGAAGCGCTGGGCTACGAGGCTATGGTGCGCGTTTCGGCCCGGCAGGGCATGGGCCTGGACGCCCTGCGAGAGGCCATCAGTAATGTGCTGAAGACGGATCTCATTATGACAAGATTAATAATTCCGTATGCGCAAAGTGAATGGCTTGCGGCGATTCACGGGCACGGCGTTGTGCTCAATGAACGCCATACAGAGCAGGGCGTGGCCGTCGAAGCGCATGTTCCGCCCTGGCTGGCCGGGCGCATGAGGCAGGCGGGTCTGCTTCAGAACTGGGGGGATGACGCGCAGCCATGAAGCGGATTATGGGGGGACTCAGCAAGCTGATCTTACTACCGCTGTATCTCGTGCGCAGCGCCGTCAGGCTGCTCTGGGCAGGGCTGGTGGTTGCGTTCGGGCCTATCTTGCGGCGAACGGATGCCTCTCCGCGATTTGGCGGTGTAATCACCGCGCTGTCTTCTTCCATTGCGCCGCAGCGTGGCGTGCCACTGCTGGTTGGTGCGGTGTTGGTGGCGCTCAGCTTCCTGGTCAGCGGCCTCGTCATCGTGCTGCTTGTGGAGACGGGCCGGTTTGACTCTGGCCTCTACTGGTTGTGTATCCCCGCCGTGCTGCTCCATCTCGGTGTGCTGGTCGGCTTCGTCGGGATCATGCTCGCCGTGCCGCTGGGCCAGGGGTACCGGGACAGGTGAGCATCGCCACGCGGCGCGTTCGGCAAAATTAGCCAGGCTGCAAATCGTCATCAGGCAAACGCGGCAGTCCTACACTGCGTGCGGCGTCGTCTACGCGCAGCGGATCGGTGTGCGCGTAGTAGGCGCGCGTCGTCTCGACCGAGCGATGCCCCAGATAGTCCTGTACAACATCTAGCGGGTAGCCGGCGTTAAGCAGTTGCGTTGCCCGCCAGTGCCGAAAGTCGTGGGGGGTGATGCTGCCCAGCCCCAGGGCGCGGGCGGCGCGCTGCACCACGCGCCAGGCGACGATGCGACTCATGCGCGCACCGTCAAAACGCGGGTCGTGGCTCACAAAGAGCGGGACTTTGCCGGCGCGCGTGGCGCGCAGAGCCGGGCCGCGCCGTTCGATGTAGGCGCGGATAACTGGCAGCGCGTCGTGGAAGCGCAGATGGTACACGTGGCCGCCTTTGCCCCGCACAGCGACACGCAGCACGTCGTCCCGCTGGAGAAAACGCTCCGGGAAGTCATCCAGGTTCAGGCTCAGCACCTCGCTGACTCGTCCGCCTGATTCGGCCAGAGCGTGTAGAAGGGCGCAGTTGCGCAGGCGTGTCAATTCCCAGCGCTCGCGCTGTTCAGCGGGTGCGTCAGGCTCGGCAAGGCGGCGCGGGGGCTTGAGATTGTCGTAGAAGTAGATGACCTCTTCGATGTTCGGCGGTGGCTCTGGCGGGCCAGAATGGCGTGATTGTCCGCGCAATTCGTCGCGCACGATGCGCCTGGCCTTAGCCAGTGGAAAATCTGCTGGCAGCCAGCCGTGATCGTCCATGAATTGAAACCAGTTCTGAACGCCCGCCAGTCGCAGTTGTACGGTTGCTGGTTTATAGGGCCGCTTGTCACCGGCCTTGTCAGAAGGCGGTGACAGCAGCCACTGCACGAAATACAGCAGAATGGGGCTATCGGCTTCGGATAGGGCGGAGACTGGCGTATCGGCAAGGGTGGTGGTGCGCGAATGCATGATCGGCAGAATACGACTCGGCGCGCTGGCGTCGGACAGGAACTCCATGAACAAGGCGATAGCGCGCCCGTAGGAAGTGACTGTATGACGCGATTTCAGTGTGGCGCGTTGCAGGTAGGAGTCGCGGGCCTGTCCAAAAGTCACGGGGGATGGCATGGCGCTTGCTCCGCTAAAACTCTGGGGGTGTTCTTCCCGTTCTCGTCCTATAATATAACATTTCTTTCCTTATGTTACAATAGTATCTGCAAACAGGCCACTCCCTTCTTCGGACAGGATTCCGGCCACAGGACTGCCCTACTCTGCCCGGTCACTCGACTGCCTGGCGAGTATCGCCCTTTTTCGCTCCAGGCGCGCCTGGGATGGCCCGAAGCACGCCGCCTTCTAGCGGCAGATCGGCGATGGATCGGCTGTAGAACGCGCTTCTGGCCATGAGGATACTCGTGTAAATATATAAATAGATACTACTATATAATAAGTATAGTTAAGTCTGAGGCGATTCCGCTCCATCGGGTCGCTGCCACTCGACCTCCGCGACATTTGCGTCGCGGTTGGCACAGCGCGCCGCCACAAAGAGCCAGTCCGACAGCCGGTTGAGGTAGCGCAGGACTTCGCCGTTGATACTCTCGCTCGCCTGGAGCGCCACCCCCCACCTTTCAGCGCGCCGGCACACGGTGCGCGCCTGGTGCAGCAGAGCCGCCCCCAGCGAGCCGCCGGGCAGAATGAAGTGCTTGAGCGGCGGGAGAAGCGCCTCCCACTCGTCAATCTCCGCCTCTAACGCCTGCGCGTGCTCCGGCCCGACGCGCAGAGCATGGCTGCTCCCAGCGTCCAGTGGCGTGGCGAGGTCCGCGCCGACGACGAACAGGTCATGCTGCACCCGCCTCACACCGGCGCTCAGCACGTCCGAAAGGCCCACTGCCAGCACGACGCCCAGCAGGGAGTTAAGTTCGTCCACGCTGCCATAGGCATGCAGCCGGACGTTATCCTTGCTGACACGCCCGTCCGCAAACAGGCTGGTTTGCCCGGCATCTCCCGTCCGTGTGTAGATTTTCATGGCAGCCCCTTCCTGGCGTCTGGCAGTCCCTGTAGCGCGCCCGCTGCGGCGGGGAGGACGACGGTCACGCAGGTGCCTTTCTCTGGCGCGCTGGTCAGGAACACCCTTCCCC
>JAGPFT010000213.1 GCA_018056405.1 Anaerolineae bacterium | reverse complement strand
CAGGATGTTGTCGGTCCGACCACCGATGTAGCCGGAAACCATCCCATAGATGGTCCCCACCACCAGACTAGTCAGCGGGCCGATGAAGGCCACTGCCAGCGAGATGCGCGCCCCGAAGATGATGCGCGTCCACAGATCGCGCCCCAGCGCGTCCGTGCCCAACAGGTAGTTGTTGTCGACGCGGACATAGCCCTTGTCCTCGCCGACCGGCGTCATCTTGGGAAAGAGGTCAATTACCCAATCCGGGGCCGTATTGATCGCTGTGTAGTTCTGCTTCTCGTAGGTATACTGGGTCAGGTGCGGGGCGAAGATGGCCACCAACACAAAGACAAGGATCACGGCCAGGCCGAAGAGCGCGGCCCGGTGGCGAATCAGGCGGCGCCCCGCGTCCACCCACGGGCCGCGACTGCGCTCAATCTGCTTGTCCAGCCGGACAGTCTCAGGACGAGTCCCCGCTGCGCGCTCCGTTGTTTCTGCTGTCATGGTCTTGACTCTCCCTGGCTAGTCAAACCGAATGCGCGGATCGAGCCAGACGTAGGTCAGATCCACGATGAAATTGGCGATGACGATGAAGAAGGCAAAGATCAACGTCGTGCCCATGATCGTCGCGTAGTCGCGCTGGTTGATGCTGATGACAAAATACTGCCCCAGGCCGGCTATGCCGAAGATGCGCTCTGTCACGAACGTGCCGGTCAGCAGGGCGGCGAAGAGCGGGCCGAGCACGGTCACGACGGGGATCATGGCGTTCTTCATGGCGTGAATGATGACCACCTGACGGCTGCGCAACCCCTTGGCCCGCGCGGTGCGAATGTAGTCCTCATTGAGCACCTGCAGCAGGCTGGCGCGCGTCAGGCGGGCCAGCAGCGCCGACTGGGCGAAGCCCAACGAGACAGCGGGCATGATCAGTTGCTCGAAGCTGCCCCAGCCCGAAGTGGGCAGCCAGCCAAGCTCAACCCCAACGACGTACTGCAGCAGCGGGCCGAGCACAATGGCCGGGATGGACACCCCCAAGATGGCCATGCTCATGCTGAAATAGTCGGCGGCCGAGTTCTTGCGCAGGGCGGCGATTGTCCCCAGCGGGATGCCAATGACCATCGCCACCAGCATGGAAGCCAGGCCCAGCTTGAAGGAGACCGGCAGATGGGTCTTGAAGATGCTGTTGACCGAGCGTGTCCGGTCGGTGTAGGACGGCCCGAAGTTCATCCAGCGGATCGTCGTCTTGTCACCGAAGGGCAGCTCGATGTTGACCAGATAATCATCAATGACTGAGAACTTCTTCTCCCCGGTGGTGATGGTGGGGATCAGCAGATCGGTCATGTAATCAACGTACTGCTTCCAGACCGGATCGTCCAGCTTGTACTTGGCGTTGAGGTTATCCAGCATGGTCTGGGGCAACTTCTTCTCGCGCGCAAACGGTCCGCCGGGGACCTGGTGCATCAGGAAGAAGGTGATGACCGAGACCAGGAAAATCACGAGTAGCAAGCCCAGCAGACTGCGGGCAAAGTATTGTGCCATGTGTCCTCTCCCACTGTCGCCCACTTCCGGCGACAGGCTGACTCCTCCCAACCTCCAGGGCGACCGCCTGCCCGCCAGTCAGCGACGCGATCCCCCTCCGCAGCGGGTGCGTGCAAGCCCTGTCAGGTAGTGGGCCGCGTCCTGGAGCGTGTGATGCACTTTCTGGCGGTGCTTTGGCCCCCATCCCCCGGCCCCTTCCCCCGAAATGAGGGAAGGGGAGTCGCCAGGACCGTGTGCCCCTCTCCCTCTTCAGCATGGAGAGGGGGCAAGCCGAGCGTAGCGAGGCTGGGGGCGAGGTCCATGCTTCCACGTCAAACGAGTGGCTGACACCCTTTGCACGCCCCCTCCGCAGCTACCCTTTGGGCAAGTCGGCTGCGCCAGGCTGTTCTATGCCTTCCGCAAGTCCTGCACGGTCTACCTAATACTATTCTATCCGCGAATTTGCCCGCGTAGGGGCGCTGCTCTGCGCACCCGTAGGGGCGGGTTTACTAACCCGCCCCTACAGCGCTTGCCGATCATGATCGTCAATTCGCCTGAGGGCCGCTGCTCTGCTGCGCCAGGCAATTCGTGGGTAGGTTGTTAACCCCTCAAAAAAGCCAGAAGGGGAGAGAGAGCCGGACGGCTCTCTCTCAACACATCCTATGTCACTTGCGATCCAGGAATACTACAGACCGCCACTAGTACTCAGTTAATCTGATTCTGGCGCATAAACACTCTGTCTTCTCGCTCACTCGCGCGGAATCTATCCATCGAATTCACAATGGCTGAGTACTAGCCTTTGATGTCCCACTTGTCGTAGCGCACAGTTCCGAGGATCGAGTACGTCGCCTCCAGGTGCTTGCCGATCATGCTAAGCTCGGTGTAGTAGTAGATAGGCGCCATGGCGCAGTCTTCCCAGGTCAGGATATGCTCGGCACGGGCGTAGAGCGGCTTGCGCGCCTCAAAGTCCAGCATGACCTTGGCCTGGTCAATCAGCGCGTCGAACTCCTCGTTGCCCCAGTTGGTGTTGTTGTTGCCCGAGTCTGAGCGGAAGACGTCGCCCAGGAAGTTGTTGGGGTCCTGGTAGTCCTCGCACCAGCCCAGACGCCACACCTGCGGTGCATCCTCGTCCAGCGTATCCAGGTAGGTCTGCCATTCCTGGTTGGCGACCGTCACCTCAATGCCCAGCACCTCTTTCCACATCTGCTGGACCGCCTGGGCAATGATGGCGTGCGACTCGCTGGTGTTGTACATCAGGGTGATGGGCGGCATAGTCTCCAGGGTGTTGCCAGTCTCCTGGAAGTAGAGTTCCAGTTCCTGCTTGGCCCGGTCTGGATCGTAGCGCACGCCCAGGTCGGGGTACTCTTCCTGGGTGGCCGCGGCAGCGTAGTTGGGCCGCGTGAAGAACCCGGCAGGCTGCTGACCGGCCTGCAGAATCGCATCCACAATCGTCTGGCGGTCAATGGCCAGCGACAGGGCGCGGCGCATATGGACGTTGTTCACCGGCTCCTTGAGCACGTTGAAGCCGTAGTAGTAGGTGCAAGAGCCGGGGCCGATGTACAGTTCATCCGGGCGCTCAACCCGCAGACGAGGCAGGTCGGGCAGCGGCACATCGTCAATCGTGTCCAGCTCGCCGGCCTCGAAGGCTGCCAGCGCCGCCGAACCGTCCAGCATCCGCACTTCAATTGCGTCGAGCTTGGGAACCGGGTGGCTTTCGGTGCCGGTCCAGAAGGGGTTCTTGATCAGCTCAACGCGCGAGCCAGGCTCGTAGGCCTTGAGCACGAAGGAACCATAGCTGTGATAGTTGCCGGGCAGAGTCCAGGCGTCGCCGTTGGCTTCGATGGACCAGCTTGGCTGGGCGGCAAAGAGCCACTCACCGTAGACCTGCAGCAGGAAGCCTGCTGGCTCAGGCGAGGTGATCTGCAGGGTATAGTCGTCCAGCGCCTTGATCGCCACATCTTCGGCTGCGCCCTCACCCGAGTTGTACTCGTTACCGCCGACAACCCAGCCAGCGGCCAGATAGGCATAGTCAGCCGCCGTTTCCGGATTCATCGTGCGCAGCGCGCTGTAGACGAAGTCCTGAGCCTTCACATAGCGGACAGCGCCCGATTCGTCGGTCACTTCCACGACCGAGTCGGTAGCTGCATCGTAGGTCACCCACGGCACGCCCTGCTTGAGCGTGAAGGTGTAGGTGAGCGTGTCCTCGGAGACCGTCCAGCTTTCCGCCATGCCGTGCTGCGGCAGGCCGGTCGTCTCGTCACGAGGTGCCAACCCCGGGAACAGCATGTTAATGAACGTGTGCGAGGTTGTGTCGGTGGCCAGAGAGATATCAAACTGGACGGTGGTGCCGGCAGCCGTAGCCATGCCGACCCTGAGAACTTTCCCCTGAGCACTCACCGGCGCAACGACGGCGAGCACCAACGACAAAACGAGCACGAAAAAGAGCGTAACGCGGCTTTTCCTAGCCATACAGAATCCTCCCAGGCTACTTAAGTACGATACCCAGAACGATCAGGTTTTTCTATTATGACATGGAATCCACAGGGTGCAAGGAATTTTCATATTGGGATCGGGGCCGCCGTCTCTAAGTTTGAGAAGTCTTTCTAACCCCTATCCCCCCGGCCCCCTTTCTCCGCTTGCGGGGAAAGGGGGAGCAAGCTCAAGTCCCTCCCTGCTGGCGGGGAGGGATTGAGGGTGGGGTTGTCCTTCTTCTCAAATGGCCTCTATAGTCTGGGGCAGGTCTTCACTTGACCTCACCCCCGCTCGGCGCTGGCGCGCCTCGCCGCCCCCTCTCCGTCAACGGAGAGGGGGAAGAGCCGGGCGCAGCGAGGCTGGGAGTGAGGCTACGGCCAGCGTCACACGTATCACTGACACCCTTTGCACACACCCCCGCACGCTGGGCGCATTCGCTTTTTGGGGCAGTGATCTTGAGCCGCTGAGATGACGAGGGCGCGGAGGGGAAAGTCGGAAAAGCTCTGAGGCTTTCTCTGCGACCACTGTGCGCTCTGTGATGGACCGGTTGAGAAGCCCGCTGCGCGGGTTTACCTCACCCCTCAATCGCCTCTCCACACGCGGAGAGAGGACTGAGCCAGATACTTACTCCCCCTCTCCGTATATGGAGAGGGGGCCGGGGGGTGGGGTCTGCAACCGATCTCTGCACCTGCCCCCAAATCCGAATGCACCCCCGCACGCTCACACGGTTGATCCCCCTCCGCCATACGGTATACTTTCTATAGAGCATCTTGCGCGTCCCCGCGCAGGGGGAACTGCCAGCGGTAGAGCCTGGGTGCTCTCCGGCAGTGGGGATAGGAAGCAGCCGTTGGCTGAACCGATGCGTAAAGTTCGTGCGTGGCTGCGGGCGATCAGCAGTTGGGATGTAGTGCGCGGGCTGTTCCCCTGGCAAGAACTGCCTGCGAGCAGATTGCCTCTGGCCCGCCGCGAGAAAGTGCGCTCGCCGATCCTGGCGCGCCTCTCCGCAAGCATGAGGCGTATTCCCGGCCCGGTCTGGTTACTGGTGGTGGGTCTTTATGTCGCCGCCGTGTTATACTCGCACTCATCTCAGGCATCCCTCTGCCTTAGCGCGTTGCTATTGCTATTGGCGCCGCTGGCCATGTTCGCCCCGTCGCTGCTGGTGTGGACGTTCCCGTTAGGGCTGGCCCTGGCCCCAATCGTCGCCCGCGAGCGCGAGGGCGGAACGCTGGAAGTCCTGCGCGCCACGCCGTACAGCACGGAAGAAATCCTGCTGGCGAAGGCCCAGGGCGCTCTGAAATCGCTGCGCGATCGGCTCTGGGGGCTGTGGTACGTGCAAGTCCAGGGCCTCATCGCCAGCCTGCTCATTGGCAGCGGGATTACCCTGGTGTCGAGCGCCCTCAAGATTTCCCGCGAGGAGTGGGGAAGCTCCACGCGGAATCTGGTGTGTGTGGGAACCATCGGGCTGGTGCTGGCGGTTGCTGGCGGCTACCTGTTTGATCGCGTGCAGCAGCTCATCCTGATGATCGTCGCTGCGTTGGCGGCCAGCACCCCTTCTTCCTCGGTCCGTGAAGCTGCGACGGCAGCCGTGACTGCCTCGCTGCTGGCCTGGGGTGTAGATATAATGGTAGGTGTAGGAGTGCTGGCAGTGCAGCCGGTGGGCGAAGTCCGCGATGTCGGGTTCAGTCTCGTCACCATGATTGTGCTCGGCCCCTACGCCGGCTACCTGCTCGAATTAAGTCCTGGCATCATCCTGGCGGTCGCCTTGCTGACCTATCTGGTGCGCAGCATCGCTATTCGCCAGCTATGGGGGGCGGCCCTGCGCGGTGTGGAAAAGTTGTGAGCCAGGCCGCCGCATTGACCGAACACGGTTCATT
>JAGPFT010000212.1 GCA_018056405.1 Anaerolineae bacterium | reverse complement strand
GCCCTGGGCAGCCCTGTGGGAGTGGTGCGCGCGGATTGACAACCAGGTGCCGCTGCACTTCGCCCTGCTCAAGCTGTGGGCGGGCGTGGGCGGGACGAGCGAATTCGCCCTGCGTGCGGTGTCCTACTGGAGCGCGCTGCTGGCCGCAGCCGGGCTGCTGGCGCTGGGAAGGCGCTTGGGCGGCGCGACGGCGGGCGCGCTGGCGGCGGGAGCCTTCGCCGTGACGCAGAGCTTCGCCTATGCCGCGTTCGAAGTGCGGCCTTATGCCCTGGCGCTGGCGCTGGCGGCCTGGTCGAGCGTCGTGCTGTGGGAACTGTGGCGGCGCTGCGGCGCTGAAGCACCCCGGCGGGAGTGTCACTGCCGCGCTCTGTTCCTTGCTTATTGGCTGCTGGCGCTGGGGCTGCTCTACACACACTACACCGGCGCGCTGATTCTGGCCGTGCACGGCGTGGCAGTCGGCTGGCGCGCCCTGCGCACCCGCTCACGGCGCAGTTGGACGGTGGCGGTTGCGCTCGTCGCGGGCATTGCGGTGGGATACCTGCCCTGGATCGCGGCCCTGGCCGGACGCGACGTGCGGGCCGGCACGGCCTTTGCCGACCGCATCACGCCGGGCGAGGCGCTGGACGCTTACCTCACTTTCTACGCGCACGGGCAGCGCGCCGTGCCGCTGGACGCACCCCCTTACGGCTGGGCGATGGTCGCGATCATCGCCGGGTCTTGCGCGTTGTGGCTGGCGCTTCGTCGGAGCCACCGCCTCGACCCGCGCGCGCTGGCGCTGCCCTTGCTGGCTACGCTGCTCCCGCTGGCCGGCCTGATCGTGATGGTCTATGGCGTGCAGGCCAAGCTCTCCGGGCGGCACGGCTGGGTCGCCTGGCTGGGCGCGGCGCTGATCGTGGGCGTGGGGCTGGCGGCGCTGCGTCGGGTGCGCTGGCTGCGCTGGCCGGTCTGGGCGGGGGCGCTGCTGGTGTTGTGGCTCCCCGCCACAGCCAGTTACCCGCCGACCTACAACAGTTATTTGCGCGAAGCCTTCGCTTATATCCGCCAGCAGGCCGCCCCCGGCGATGTGCTGGTGCTGCGCGACGGCACGCTCTTCACCGCCGCTGGTATCTATGACGCTGCCCTGCCCTGGATCGGGCTGCCGCCGGACAAGCTGACCGATGTCAACCGCTTTCTGTTCTTCGACGAGGCGATTGCGGCCCTCGACGCGCTGATTGGTGCCAACGATGCGCGGCGGGTGTGGGTGCTAGCCTGGCAGGGCGACATCATGGACCCGCAGAACCTCGTCGGCGGGATGCTCGAATACCTGGGCGAGCCGGAGCCGTTGCCGGGCGCGTTTGGCTTCGGCGACGTGTCGCTGGCCTGCTACCGGCTGCTGCGCGACCCCGCCGACCTGCGCGCCCGCGTGGCCGCTCTGCAACCGGTCGTCCAGGCTCCGCCGGACGGCCCGCTCTTCCTGGGCGGCTATGTGCTCGGCGCGGGCACTGTGCCGCGCGAGAGTGTGGTGCGCCTGCACACCTGGTGGCAGCGCGGCCCGACGGTCATCCCGGAGGTTCGGGCCAGCGTGCGCCTGGTGGCGAGCGACGGGCAACTCTACGCGCAACTTGACCAGCCGCCTGCCGGGCCGTCTTTCGGCCAGGAGAACTGGGCGGCGGGCCAGCCGGTGCTGGGCCGCTACGCGCTGAGCGTGCCTGCGGACATACCCCTCGGCCCGGCGGAGGTGCGCCTGATCCTCTACGACATGCAGGGTACGTTCGCGCCCGTCGAGGTGGTGGTGGATCGCCTGACCATCGGCGAGTGAGAGAGGGTGTGGACTCGTCACCCCCGGCCCCCTCTCAGTTGACGGTGTACAGACCGGAGAGGAGGAGTAAGCAGAAGGGTAAGTCCCCTTTCCGCGTGTGGAGAGGGGACACAGAGGTGAGGTGAATTGTGGCGCGGGTCTTTCTTTGCGGTCTCTTACCTGCGCAGGGCCAGGACGAGGCCCAACAGCGCGAGAACCACGCCCGCCGCAATCGCCACGTAGGGGATCGTGGTACCGTACAACTCGAGCTGGTCTTTGGCGTCCAGTGCGTCCTGCTTGGCATCCTCGACTGACTGATCGGTCGCGCGGTAGTCCAGGTGGAAGACTGTCACCGGCAAGAATTGCTCGACGATGGCCGGGTCTACCAGGCCGAGCGCGCTGATCTTCTCAACCAGCGATCCCATGAGTTCCTCTGAGAAGCCGGCGCTGCGAATCTCGATCTTGTGGGTGTCAATCAGCACGCCAGTCGTCGGCTCGATCCAGTAGTCCGCCTCGTAGCTATAGACGTAGGTCAGCGGCACCGGATCAGGCCAATTGGCCTGCTTGATCAGAGTCGGCAGCGCCGCTGCGATCATCGGGTTGATGTCCAGGCCGCCGATCAACTGCGCAAGCTGTGCGTGCGATAGCTCGGCGGGCAGGCCCATCGCGGCGACCGCGTCCGGGTGAATGGGCTGTGGCTCGGAAGAAGAGGTGAAGCGGTACGTCTTGATCCTGGCGCGGTCGTGCTCTTCTTCATCGGCGAAAGTCAGCGGCACGGTCGCCTGGTAGTCGTCGCTCCAACCAACATAGTCTTTCTTCTCGGTGTCCAGCGGCCAGCCCAAGATCAGGCCGCCGCGTTCGCTCAGTCCCTCTTTGCCTTCCCACTCTGCGGGGTAGTCATTGACAAACTCCATCGTCTTGCGGTCAATGACATGGCGCTTGATCATTTCTAGCAAGAGTTTGCCCTGGCTGCTGACCGTTTGCTCTTCCAGCACCAGAGCCAGGTTGCCATCAGTGGCTTCGGTCTTGAAGTGGCGCACCACCTCAACGGGAATATCGGTCATGAACTGGAGCGAAGCAGCGTCAAGCAGGACGGGCATGGTGCCCTCGTAGTTGCGGGTGGTGTCTACGTCGTCAGGGAACTGCTTCATGCCGGGCACGATGACGAGCATCAGCACCAGACCGGCGGCGATCACGACCAATCCGATAAGGAAAAACAAGATTCCAGCGGCTCGACGGCTCATGGGTGTTCCTCCTTGTGCAGACCTAGCTGAAACGCGAACACTAAGATAACTATACCGTCCCTGCCAATAACGGTAAAAAAACTGCTCTGCGGGGGTCAGAAGCTCCCGCGTTTCTTTCTGCATACCAGTCTATGCACGGCGGTGGAATGTGGTACAATGCCCGTGCTTTGGGCTGCCTGGTCGGGCGGCCCCCTCTCTGAGCGGGACTGCGCGCCTGCTGCCGGACTGCGGGTGTGGCGCGGACTATACTGAGGATAGCGGACGGGTATGAACGATCAGCATGGCTTCACGCTCTGGTTTACAGGTCTTTCTGGGGCGGGCAAGACGACGGTAGCCCTGGCGGTGGAGAAAGAATTGCGCGCGCGGGGCGTGAAGGTCGAGCGGCTGGACGGCGACACGGTGCGCAAGAGCCTGACGCGCGACCTGGGCTTCTCCAAAGAAGACCGCGACAAGAACATCGAGCGCGTGACGTTCGTGGCCAAGTTGCTGTCGCGCAATGGGGTTGCGGTGTTGGCCTCGTTCATCTCGCCCTACCGCGAGACGCGGGCGATGGTGCGCGCCGAGACGACCAATTTCATCGAGGTCTTCGTGCACGCGCCGCTCGAAGTGTGCGTGCAGCGCGACGTGAAGGGCATGTACGCGAAGGCGTTTGCCGGCGAAATCCCGGACTTCACCGGCGTCAGCGACCCCTATGAAGAGCCGCTGGACCCGGAGATCACGCTGCACACGCACCAGGAGACGGTGGAAGAGAGCGCCGCCAAGTGCCTGGCCTATCTGGAGGAGCACGGTTATATCCCCGTTGTGGAGAGCGCCTGATCGTTGGGGGTGTGGAGGTAGGGGCTGATTTCGAAGCAAACCAGCAGAAGGCCCCTCCCCCTGGCCCCCTCCCCGGCAGAGCCAGGGAGGGGGAAAGCGCCACGTGCGGCGACCAAAGTCCCCCTCTCTAGCTCGGCTGGAGAGGGGGATTGAGGGGGAGAGGCCTGTAGGGGCGTATTGCGATACGCCCCTACGGAGTCAGACTTCCGAAGTTTTCGGAAACTTCGGAAGTCTTAGTGCGGCAGAAGGCCCCTCCCCCTGGCCCCCTCCCCGGCAGAGCCAGGGAGGGGGAAAGCGCCACGTGCGGCGAGTCAAGTCCCCCTCTCTAGCTCGGCTGGAGAGGGGGATTGAGGGGGAGAGGCCTGTAGGGGCGGGCGCTCGGCTTCGGAAGTCTGGTGCGGCAGAAGGCCCCTCCCCCTGGCTCCCTCCCCGGCAGAGCCAGGGAGGGGGAAAGCGCCACGTGCGGCGATCCAGGTCCCCCTCTCTGGCTCGGCTGGAGAGAGGGATTGAGGGGGAGAGGCGTGCGCAGCCAGGCTTAAGTTGGTGCATATGGGGCTGTTCGAAGCAAACCCCTATAAGTCCGATTTCCGCTCCCCACTGTGAGATGCGCTCCTGATCGCCCCCTGACCGGCGACAGGCCCGGCCAAACAAAGCTCCCCCGGCGGGGAGCTTTTTGCTGTGGATGGCCCTCAGGCATGGCGGCGCTGGATGCCGGTCACGCGGTATATTTCGGTGTAGATCGGGGAAGCGTTGGCCTTGCGCGGGGCCAGCGTTTCGACGGTCACTACATCGCGGACGAGGCGGTACGTATAGGGGCTGAGGAGAATCTCGCCAGCCAGCGCGTTCTCCTGCAGGTATTTGGCGTGGTTGAACGGCGCACCAATGGCTGTGAACTCCTTGCGGCTGGGACTGCCGACGTTGCCGAGCACGGCCACGCCCGTGTCCACGCCGATGCCATAAAACAGGCGCTGTTCCGGCGGCAGGACTTCGTGCAGGGCGCGCACGTCGTAGGCCATAGATAGCGCGGCACGTACAGCGCGCATGGCGTGATCCTGTTGGGGGTTCAACTGCGTGTTGAACAGCCCGACTACGGCGTCGCCCATGTACTTGTCAATGATGCCGTCGTGCAGTTGGATGGCGTCTGTGCACACCGTGAGATACTGGCTGATGATGGTCATCAGATGTTCGGGATCGAGTTGTTCGCTGAAGGTAGTGAAGCCGCGCACGTCGGCGAAGATGACCGAGATTTCGCGTTCGTCGCCGCTCAGCCCCAGCCGGTCAATGCTCTGGATGTTACGCACCAGCGACGGGGGCAGGTAGGTGCGCACCACCTTGAGCGTAGCGTCGCGCTTGCGTATCTCGGTCAGATCGTCCACGACGATGGCCGTGCCGACTGTGAACCCCTGCGCGTCCTTCAGCGGCGTCAGCTTCAGGCTCAGTGTGACCGCGCCGCGCCCCGCCAAGACCGGCTCGATCTCGAAGGCTTGCTGCCGGTTCTCCAACTGGACAGTCTGAGCGACCTTCCTAAAGCCGGTCGAGAGGTCGGGCAGCACCGTCTCGACAGGTTGGCCCAACGCGCGGTCGGCGGGCACGCCCAGAATCTGCTCGGCGGCGCGGTTGAAGATGACGATCCGGTTGTGCCGGTCGGTGGTGATCACGCCGCTGGCAATGGAGGCCAGCACATTGTCGAGGAGCTGCTTGAGTTCGGTGATCTCGGCCAGGGTGCGCCGGGCGCGGGCGAAAAGCCGGGCGTTCTCAATGGCAATGGCGGCCTGGTTGGCGAAAGCGACCAGCAGCGCCACCTCACGCTCGCCGAACAGGTCGGCCACCTGCCGGTTGTCGGCGTAGAGCACGCCAGTCACCAGGCCCTTGTGGATCAAGGGGACGCAGATGACGGAGCGGGGGCCGTGCGCCATGATGCTGCGCTGGATGCCGTAGCGCGGGTCGAGCAGCGCATCGCCAGCGATCACCGGCTGGCCGGTCTCGGCGGCCTGGCGCATGACTGTTT
>JAGPFT010000211.1 GCA_018056405.1 Anaerolineae bacterium | reverse complement strand
CCCTTGCCAGTTGCAGCCCGCCGTGTTGCCGAAGTTCTCGCGCAAGATCACCGAGCCGGGCTGCACGATGAAGGCAAGCTCCACAGTCGGCGTTGCGCTCGGTGTGGACGTGGGCAGCGGCGTGACAGTCGGGGGGAGGGTCGGCGTTCGGGTGAATGTAGCGGTCGGCGGCGGCAGCGTGTTGGTCGGCGACAGGGTGAAGGTCGGCGACGCGGTGAAGGTGGGCGAGATCGAGGGGGTAAGCGATGCCGTCGCGGTGGGCGTGCCAGTGGGCGTGGCGGTCGGCGCGAAGGTGCCCGTCGGCGTGTCGGTCGGTGTGGAGGTGGGCGGCGGCGTGTTGGACGGGGTCCAGGTGGGCCGGGGCGTGGGCGGGGCGAACGCGGCAATCGTAGGAATGACCGCCGTAGCCTTCGGCTTGAAGATCGGCGGCTCCAGCGCGTCGCCAGCGATGCCCAGCGCGACGACTGCGGCTCCGATGGTCAGCAGCACGAACAGCACCGTCACCAGGTTGAAGCACCCATTCAGCACCCGGTTCATGGCATCCCTCCCCGCGCCCGGCGAAATGGGCGAGCAGTGTTCAATTCTCAGTGATCAGCCGTCAGGTGTCAGTGATCCGTTGGCGGTTATCAGTTGCTGGTGGCCAACGTGAGGCTGGCCGCTGCCGATCCACGATTGCGACAACTGAGAACTGACAACCGACAACTGACAACTGGTACCTCTACTGCCCGCCCTCGGCGGTAGCGGCGGCTGTCGCTGTGAGCGCTGCGCCAGGGAGCGGTGAGGGCGTCAGGGTGGGCGGCTGAGCAATAGTCGGCGGGGGCTGCGTGTCCTCTGGCGCTAGGAACGGCGCTTCCATTGTGCCGCCGGCCACGCTGAGCACGACGATCAGCACCAACAGCGTCAGCACGAGGAAGATGACCGACACAATGTTGAAGAACGCATTCGCTCCCTGGCCCATCCTTTCACCTCTCCCTGGGAATTACGGCACCACCGCCCCGACAAACCGCTCGATGGTCGCCATCTGGCGCTGGCCCTCCAGCCAGGCCAAGAAAGCATTCTGGCGCTTCTCGGCTAACGCTGTGGCCGAGAGCGGGCGATCCTCGACGCGCTCCAACGTCTGCACGACATGATAGCCCAGGCTGCTCTGCACCGGATAGGAGGCCAGCTCGCCCGGCTCCAGGGCGAAGATCGCCCGCTCGACTTCGGGCTGGAGCAGGTCGCCCTCGCTCACCCAGTCGAGATCCCCACCCAGGCGTGCGGTTGAGCCATCGAGCGAATACTGCGTCGCCAGTTGCGCGAAGTCCGCGCCCGCTTGAAGCTGGGCGATCAGGTCGCGGGCGAGCGCTTCATCGGCGACCAGGATGTGCCGCGAGTGAATCTGCTCAGCGTAGGGCGAGACGTTGGCCACTACGTCGCTCAACTTCTGCACGGTCAGCATGTCGCGGATGACGGCGCGGTATTCGTCCATCGTGTAAAGCTGCGCGGCAATGGCTTCTTCCAATGTCGTGCCGCTGGCAGTGGCTAGTCCTGTCTGGACGGCTAGCTCGGCGTCAATCTCTTCGTCGGTGATGATAATGCCCGCGCGCGCCGCCCCCTGGTTGATCAACACCTGGTCAATCATGGACGCCAACACCTGCGCGTCGAAGGCATCTTGCGTCGCCGGCTCAACCATCATTCCCAGGGCGCGACGCTCGCGCTCGCGCACGAACTGCGCCAGGGTGATCGGCTCTCCGTTCACGCGCGCAGCCAGCGGCTCTTCGGTGGGTTGGGTGGGCTGCGCGGCGCTGACCGGCACATCGCCAGCGCCGCTGGCAGAGCCAAGCGTCTCGCTGGAAGACCCCTTGTCCGACTGGCCGCCGCAACCCGCCAGCAACACCACCGTCGCCAGGGTGAGGACGATAAGCCAGGCAAAACGCCGTAGATCAGACCTGAGAGCGGGCACGGTAGCTCCTTAGAAGGCTAAGATACAACTCAAACGTGCAGCAGGGCGCGCGCCGGCGGACACCGTCCTGGTAGGGACGCTGCTCTGCTGCGCCCTGGCATACCTCACCCCCAGCCTCGCTGTGCTCGGCTTGCCCCCTCTCCAGCCTGGAGAGGGGGCGGCGAGGCCCGCGTCAGTGGGCCGAGCGGGGGTGAGGTTCGTGGGAGCGTATCGCAATACGCCCCGAACCAGATTCGCCCATAGCGCCCGGCGGAGACGTGCTTCGCTGGGGCACCTTGCAGCGCGCTTAGTGTAATGTCAGCGCGTGCTTTGTGCAACCGGGCGCAGGCGCTCGGAGATCAGACTTCGGAAGCCTCCGAAGACTTCCGAAGTCTTCTTGCGGAGAACGCGCCCTGCCCGGCGAGCCAGCTCCCCCTCTCTAGCTCGGCTGGAGAGGGGATTTAGGGGGTGAGGCGTCGGGGCATATTGCAATACGCCCCGACACGTACAGAAGGCCCCTCCCCCTGGCCCCCTCCCCGGCCAAGCCAGGGAGGGGGAAAACGTCTCATCCGGCGGTCAAAGTCCCCCTCTCTGGCTCTGCCGGAGAGGGGGATTGAGGGGGAGAGGCCTGTAGGGGCGGGCGGACAGAGTGTGAGAAGCATTGAGAGGGCGACCGCAACCTCACCCCCTGGCCTCGCGACGCTCGGCCTTTCCCCCTCTCCAACGTGGAGAGGGGGCGGCGAGGCGCGTCAGCGCCGAGCGGGGGTGAGGTTAAACCGGCTCCTACAACCTCACCCCCAGCCTCGCTGCGCTCGGCTTTGCCCCCTCTCCATATTGGAGAGGGGGCAGCGAGGCGCGTCAGCGCCGAGCGGGGGTGAGGTCTGTATTTCGACAGAAGGCCCCTCCCCCTGGCCCCCTCCCCAGCCGAGCTAGAGAGGGGGAAAACGTCTCATCCGGCGGTCAAAGTCCCCCTCTCTGGCTCTGCCGGAGAGGGGGATTGAGGGGGAGAGGCCTGTGGTTGGCATGGCCCACTCCCCTCGGAGGCCCCTCCCCCTGGCCCCCTCCCCGGCCAAGCCAGGGAGGGGGAGAGCGTCGCGTTGGACGGACGGGGGTGAGGCGTCGGGGCGAGTTTGCAGACCCGCCCCACCCTGACAGGTTTTGCACGCACCCCAGGTGGCGGTGAGGGGCACGAACAGGCTGTTAGTGCGTTTGCCCCCCATCCCCGGTCCTTCCTCCACGAGGGTGAAAGGGAGAAAAGCTGCGGGCCTGCTCCCCTTCCCTCCGCGCAGCGTAGGGGAAGGGGCTGGAGGATGGGGGGACAGCAGCGGGCCTCTACCTCTACGCCCACTCCCCGACGTAGGGCGCGTGGGCGGCCAGGTACTCGTCCACCAGGGCGCGCGCCCGCGAATAGGACAGCACCAGCGGGTGGGCCATCAGCGCGTCAATGGCCAGGGCGCGCGAACGCTCGGCTACCGCGCGCACCGTCAGCCGCTCGTAACGCTTGATCACCTGTATGAGCAGCGCCGGGCCATCGGGAATTGTCCCGATGGGCAGCGGGTGCACGCCGTTGCCGTCTACTACGCAACTCACCTCCACCACGTCGTCCGCCGCCATGCCAGCGATGGCCCCGGCATTGGGCACGTTAAGCGCCGTGTAGTGCGGCTCCCCGGTGGTCAGCGCGGCCATGATGTCCAGCGCCACGCCCGCATAGCCCTCGCCCTCGTGCGGGTCAACTTCCAGGAACGTGGTGCTGAACAGGGCGTCGGCTTCTTCGGGGGTGGGCGCGTCCTGCTGGGCGTAGTGCATGTAGGTGGACGAGCGCCGTCGCTCGTAGCGGTAGTAGACGGCCAGCGCCGCGTCGAGGTCGCGCGCCAGGTCAAGCTGCTGGAGCTGCGCCAGCAGGTCGCGGTTGAGCATCAGCACCTCTTCGCCGCGCGTGCGTTCTTCGGCGCTGATGGCGGCGACGGCCCGCTCCGCGTAATAGAAGTAGTAGAGGTACTCGTTGAGCCACATCCCCAGGTGCCGCACCAGCGCCGGCTCGAAGATGTTGAGCCGCGTCTCGCGCAGCACCTCCGGATCGGCCAGCAGGCGCGGCAGCACGTCCTCGCCCCGGTACATCACCCGCCGCGTCCAGGACAGGTGATTCAGCCCGAAGACTTCCGGGCGCAGGTCGTTGGCAGCGCAGCCCAGGCGCGGGGCGATGGCGGCCTGCGCGCCGTTGGCCGAGTCGCAGATGCCGACGGCGCGGGCGAAGCCGGCGTCGTGCAATGCCTGAGCGACCAGCCCCGCCGGATTGGTGAAGTTGAACATCCAGGCATTCGGGCACAGTTCGTCGCGCAGCCGGGCGTAGCTGAGGATGGCCGGGATGCTGCGCAGGGCCATGGCGAACCCGCCCGGCCCGGTCGTCTCCTGGCCGAGCACGCCGTGCCGCAGGGCGATGCGCTCGTCCAGCACGCGGCCCTCGTCACCGCCAACGCGAATCGTCGTCACCACAAAAGACGCCCCGTCGAGCGCCTGGCGCGCATCGGTCGTGGTCGTGACGCGCACGGGGCTGCCCGCCTTGCGCGCCACGCCCTGGGCCAGCGCGCCGGTCAGGGCCAGCTTGGGACCGTTCGCATCCATCAGGCAGATTTCGTCGAGTCCCAACGCCGCCGCGCGGCGCAGCGCCGAAGCGACAAAGAGCGGGGCACGCACGCCGCCGCCGCCAATCACCGTGAGTTTCACGGAGCTAACCTCCTGAGGGCAATACGTTCAGCACACAGGTCCCAACAGTACCACAGGATCGGTGTGAAACGGTAATGCGAACGGGGGCGCTCAGACGGTCTGAGTCTGGCCGTTGCGCTCAAGCAAATCCTGCACCGCGCGCAGTAGCTCGGTGGCCAGATTCGCTTTGGGGAGGAACAGATCGGCGCCGGATGCCAGCGCATCGCGCCGGGCGTGGGGGGTATTGAATGCCGACAGAATGATCACAGGCGTGTTGGCGGTGTGCCGATTGGCGCGCAGCCAACGGCACAGGTCGTAGCTGTTCAGCCCATTTGCCCATACGTCGAGCAGGAACAGATCGGGCTTGAGCGACTTGATAAGGTGCAGCGCGCGGTCGGCATCGTGCGCTTTCAGCACAGCTAACCCTTGTTGCCTCAGCATGTCGGCTAGGTATTCCATCTCCTCAGCGTCATCACCTACCGCCATGACGGCTTTGTTGAACATAGCTCACTCCATTGTGTTTGCCGCCGGGCAAAAGGCGGCCATCTTAAGAGACCCGGCGGGCCTGGTCAGCGACCAGGCCCTCGACGCCGCGATACATATAGGCAAAATAGGCAAAGCAGTGCGGGAGTGCAGGTTAGGGTGTCGGGCTGCCTACAGCCCGGCGTGAGCCTCGCTGCGCGCGCGCACGACAATCTCCTGGGCTAGCTCGGCCAGCGTCGCCGCCTTGACCTCGCGCAGCCACTTCTGCGTTTCCTTCGACAGGCCGAAAGCAGCCAGCAGGGAGGTATCGCGCTCCTTGACCAGCCGGTGGCGCACATCCTCGTCCAGCAGAGCCATGCCCATCAGGTTATCCAGGCGCTGCATCTCGTTCCTGCGATTCACGCCTTCCCACCAGATGTCCGCGCCTTCAAAGCCGTGTCCAGTCGGCCAGGGGGAGACATCCATGATCGGGGTCTGGTCCATCATAGCCATTGTATTCTCTCCTTCAGTCCAGACAGAGCCGTAATTTCCCACCATATGCCACCGCAATTAGCTGCCAGAGGTGATCTCAAGCGCCAGGGCGGGCGTGCCGGGCACCAGCGCCAGCGTCACTGCCAGCACCGTCAGCACCACAAGCGCCACGGTCATCGCATGGCGCGGATCGCAGGCCAGCCAGTTCGCCGCCTTGAGGAATGTGTGCTTCATCGTCCTTCTCTCCCTTCTTGTCGCATGATGCGCGT
>JAGPFT010000210.1 GCA_018056405.1 Anaerolineae bacterium | reverse complement strand
TGACCACGCGCATCGCCTGGGGATGCGCGTGGTCATGGAGTTCGTCCTGCGCACGGCCTCCAAAGATGGGGCCTGGATCGGCGCGCACCCGCAGTGGTTCTACTGGATTCGCGTGGACGTGCCGGATCGCACGCCGGGCAGCATGGACTCAGGTGCTTACGGCAGCCCGATCTTCCCGCCGGATGATCTGGCCAAGATCAAGGAGAAGGTTGCTCGCGGGGACTTCAAGGCATTGCCCCCGCCCCCGAAATCGTACCGGGCCATGTTCACGCCCCCGCCTCGCCCAGACCAGGTGTGGATGCAGGATGGGCGTTGGGTGGGTCAGCTTGACGATGGCACGCGGGTGCGTATCCCTGGCGCGTTCACCGACTGGCCGCCCGACGATAACCAGCCGCCCTGGACGGATGTGACCTACCTGCGCATGTACGATCACCCGGACTTCAACTACATCGCCTACAACACGCTGCGCATGTACGACGAGCGGCTGGCCCGCCCGGAGAATGCGGTCGCGCCGCTGTGGGACGCCATCGCCGGGGTGATCCCCCATCACCAGCGTGAGTTCGGCATTGACGGGGTGATGATTGACATGGGGCACGCGCTGCCCATGCCGCTCAAGCAGCGCATCGTGGCCTCGGCACGAGCGATCAACCCGGATTTCGCGTTCTGGGACGAGAACTTCGTCATCAGCCAGGCGAGCGTGGACGAGGGGTATAACGCGGTGCTGGGCTATCTTGTGTTTGACTTCCACCAGCCCGAAAAGCTGCGCGAATTCCTGGGCAGGCTGGCCCACGAGCGCCTGCCGCTGCCCTTCTTCGCGACGGCGGAGAGCCACAACACGCCGCGCGCGGCCATCCGGCCCTATGCACTCCAGTATGTGCATTATGCGTTGGCCTTCAGCATTCTGGTGCCGGGCATCCCCTTCATTCACAGCGGCTTCGAGCTGATGGAGACCAAGCCGATCAACACCGGGCTGGGCTTCACCGACGAGATGATCCGCGAGCATCCCCCCGAGTCGCTGCCGCTGTTCAGCGCGTGGGCGTTTGACTGGACGCGCCCGGATAACCTGCTCGGCTCGGTTCGCTACGCGCTCGCGCTGCGCCAGAAGTACGTGGACTTGCTCAGCGATCCCGACCCGGCGACGATGTTTGTGGGCTATAGCGACAACCCGACGCTGATCGCCTTCGCCCGGCAGAACGGCAAGGAGACGCTGGTCATTGTGGCCAGCGCCAGCTTTGCCACGCGCGAGGAGGGCAGGGCATTCCTGCCTGTGTGCGAGTGTGACCTCGTGCCGCTATGGGGCACGGATGACATCCACTGGGGGCGGGGGGCAGTGCACCTGGACGTTAGTCTGGGCAACGGGCATATGCTGATTCTGGAAGGCGGGCCAGACTTTCCACGGCTGAAGAAGTAGGTGGCGGAGAACGCCCCCATCCCCTTCCCCCAGCCGAGCTAGGGGAAGGGGAGAGCCGCCTGCCAGATCATCCCCCTCTGGTTGGCTGGAGGGGGAACTGAGGGGGAGGCGTTCAGCGAGTATTCCTGAACTTCCCCTGGTAACAGGTTGGTCGCGCATCCTGCTCTCGCCACGTCTGGTGATCGAGGCTGGCGACTCTAGTGCAGCGCGGCCTTGAGCAGAGCACGCACGTCCTGGTAAATCACGTCAACCGGGCGGTTGGCGTCCAGGGACTTGATCAGTCCCGCGCGCTGGCGGTAGTAGGGCATGACGCTCGCCTCCACCTGGGCGTGGTCATTCAGGCGCTTCTCAATGACCTCTGGCCGGTCGTCGGGGCGACCTTCCTGGCGGCCCAGCAAGCGTTGGCGCGAGACGGACATGGGTAGCGTAAAGTCCACCACCAGATCGAGCTTGCCCCCTAGCTCGTGCAGCAGATCGTCGAGGGCTTTGGCCTGGGCAGCCGTGCGTGGGAAGCCGTCGAAGATAGCGCCCTTCTGCACGTCGGGCTGGGTAAGCCGCTCGCGGACCATGCCGATGGTGATCTCGTCGGGGACAAGCGCCCCTTTGCTCATGTACGCCTGCGCCTGCTGGCCCAGGGGAGTTTGCTCGCTGAGGTGTTTGCGGAATAGCTCGCCTGTCGAGATTTGCACGAGGCCAAGCTCGGCAGCGGCCCGCTTGGCCTGGGTGCCCTTGCCACAGCCGGGCGGCCCAAAGAAGACCACGAATGTCGGTGTCATAGAAGCTCCCTCAAGTGCGCTGTGCAGAATACCCTGGTGCATATGGCGACCAGGATTGTACCGGAAGCTGCGCGCCAGACAAATCGCCTTAGAGCAGCTTGAGCTGGCTCGCGCAGTCGTCCGCTGGCTCGGCCAGGTTTCCCAGGTCGCGGCGCTGCTTGTAGGAGTCGATCTCAGCCTCGGCCCAGGCGACGATGTGCTTGATCGAGGCACGCCAGGCGGCGTTCTGCTGGCCCAGGCCGAGATCGCCGCGCGCCTCGCACACGATGTCGTAGACGCGCTCGCGGCCCAGCGCTGCCAGCACCAGGGGGACGAACAGCCGGTAATTGCTCACGGTGGGCGCGATGCACGAGTCAGGGCACCCCACGCGGCGCAGGGCTTCTTCGAGCGCCTGCTGGTTCAGAATCTCCGGTCGCTTGGACATGGCTAGCACTCCCTCCTCACGACGGTCATCTATGTAGTGTACGCGATCAGGGGGGCAACAGACAAGTGAGGAAGAGCAAACAAAAACTCGGCGGTGCGCCGAGTGTGGAGAGTGGCGACGGTGTGATTTGAACACACGACCCAGGGCTTATGAGTCCCCTGCTCTACCGCTGAGCTACGTCGCCGAACTAGCCGAGTATTATACCAACAGACGCGGGTGCGTCAATGTTTTTTCGCCTGCGTTTTCCGCCGGTGAACGCTCAGCGAATAACCTCCCAGGCCAGGTGCGCCAATTCCGGCGCGATGAGCTTCTCCCAGGCAAGCTGCACAGCGGCAGGCGATCCAGGTGTGGAGATGATCACTTTGTTGCGGTAGACGCCAGCCGTTGCGCGGGAGAGCATCGCCGCCGCGCCCACTTGCTGGTAGCTGAGCATTCGGAACAACTCGCCGAAGCCGGGCAGCACCTTTTCCAGCTTGCGGCTGAGGGCATCGTAGGTGCGGTCGCGGGGCGAGATGCCGGTGCCGCCGTTGAACAGGATCACGCGCGCCTCCCCTTCGGCTAGCTCGTCCAGCACGTCCGCCACCTGACCGGCCTCGTCTTTGATGATCCGGTAGGCGACCACGCGGTGCCCGGCGGCGGCGATCTGCTCGCGCAGGTAGGCGGCGTTCACATCACTTTCGGGGGTGCGTGTGTCGCTGACGGTGACGATGGCGATGGGCACCGGGCCTTGTTGGGCGGCGGTTGCTTTGTGCTGAGTGCTGCTGGAATTCATAGGGCCTCGCTGGTGTGGGGAACGCGGGCTGTGGGGTGACGCTCATGATAGCAGCGGAACGGGCAGGGGACAACCCTTGTTGGGCGGCCCCCGCCTCGCCAAGCTCGGCTTGCCCCCTCTCCAATGTGGAGAGGGGGCGGCGAGGCGCGTCAGCGCCGAGCAGGGGTGAGGTCAACCAGAGCGCAACAGAGCAAGGCTCTCACCTGACAAAGCCTGTGTACGTTCCGGGCTACCCCCTTCATCTGGAGTCTTGCGGCGCTGGAACGTCTACACAGTGTGCATGTAGCGCTTGATCTCCCAACTCGTCACGTGAATGCGATACTCGTCCCATTCCATGCGCTTGGCCCGCTCGTAGATGTTGTAGATATGATCGCCGAGTGCCTTGCGCACAATCTCGTCTTCAGCCAGTGCATCCAGTGCCTCTTCCAGCGTGCCCGGCAGCATACCCACGCCGTTAGCCTCGCGTTCAGCGGGCGTCCAGTGAAAGACATCATCGGAGACGGGGGGCGGCGGCTCAAGCCCGCGCTCGATGCCGTCCAGGCCCGCTTCGAGCATCACGGCGAAGGCCAGATAGGGATTGCAGCTTGGGTCGGGGAAGCGCAGTTCAACGCGCGTGCTGTTCTCGCGGCCCGGCGAATGGCGTGGCACGCGCACCAGGGCCGAGCGGTTGTGCTGCGCCCAGCATACATAGACGGGCGCTTCGTAGCCGGGAGTCAGGCGCTTATAGCTGTTGACCGTCGGGGCGACAACGGCGGCCAGGGCGCGGGCATGGGCAAGTTGCCCAGCCACGAACTGGCACGCTATAGCGGACAGGTTGAACACGCCCGACGGGTCGTACATCCGGGTCTCGCCGGTCTTGCTGTCCATCAGGCTCTGGTGGACGTGCATGCCGCTGCCGTTGATGCCAAAGACAGGCTTGGGCATGAAAGTGGCGATCAGGCCGTGCCTGGCGGCGATGCCCTTGACCGTGTACTTGAAGGTGATGGAGTTGTCGGCGGCGTGCAGGGCCTGCTCGTAGCGGAAATCAATCTCGTGCTGGCCGATGGCAACCTCGTGATGGGCCATCTCCACATGGATGCGCAAGGCCAGCAGCGCGCGGGTGATGTCGCTGCGCACGCGCTGAGCCTCGTCACCGGGCGAGAAGTCAAAATAGCCGCCGACATCATGGGGGACCGCCTCGCGACCATTCTCGCGGAAGAGGAAGAACTCCAACTCTGGCCCTGTGTTATAGATGAAGCCGAGCTTCTCGGCGTGGGCCATCGCACGCTTGAGCGCATAGCGCGGGTCGCCTTCGAAGGGGCTGCCGTCTGGGTTGTACACATCGCAGATGATGCGCGCGCGCCGCCCCAGCGGGTCGTCCAATGTCCAGGGCAGGACGCGAAAAGTAACGGGATCGGGACGCAGGAACATATCCGATTCCTGAATGCGAGCGAAGCCCTGAATCGAAGACCCATCGAACCATACGCCGCGCTCCAGCGCCTCCTCCAATCCTACATCCTGGATGGTCACGCTTTTCGTCGCGCCGAAGATGTCAGTGAACTGCAGATCAATGAACTTCACGCCCTCTGCTTTGACGGTCTCGATAATCGCGTGTGCTTTGTCTTCCATCATGGCGGCTCCTGTCTGCAACGATCGGTACGCGCTGATTATAGTGACGCAGCGATGAGGAGCTACTGTCCAGCTTATGCATTACTCACAAGAAACAAACGGCCCTGGCAATCAATCTGGATGATTTGCCGGGGCAGTTCGGAAAGCATTGGGCATGTTGCCCAATCAGGCTGAGAGACCCTTTGAGAGGTTTTTCCCCCTCACCCCAAACCCCTCCCACAAGGAGTTTAGGAGCGGACAGGCGTTGAGATTGGCCTATAGTCTGGGGCGGCTCTTCACTTGACCTCACCCCCGCTCGGCGCTGACGCGCCTCGCCTCCCCCTCTCCGTTAACGGAGAAGGGGAAGAGCCGAGCATAGCAAGGCCAGGGGGTGAGGTTGATCGGTTGCCATCTCAATGCTTCTCACGTTGCTGTCCGCCCTGAACCCCACAAGGGGGAAAGGGCCGGGGATGAGGGGAAGAGGCAGGTAAGGCTTCTCAAATGGTCTCTGAGGCACCGCACTGGCTGAGAAACGATTGCACCGTGTCTGCGGAGTTCAGCGTATGGCGCTGGGCCGTGCGGTCAATGCGCTTGACCAGGCCCGACAGCACGTCCTTTGGCCCCAACTCGACGAATGTCTCGATCCCGCGCGCGCGCATCGCCTGGACGGACTCCGTCCAGCGCACGGTCGAGGTTAGTTGCGCGCCAAGCTCGGCGCGGATGGCCTCGGCTGACTCCAGCGGCGCGGCGTGCACGTTGCCGATCATGGGCAGCCGAGGGGCGTTGAAGGGCATGGCTGCCAGCGCGCGGGCGAAGTCGGCGGTGATGCTCTCCATCAGCGGTGAGTGAGAGGCCACGCTGACTGCCAGTGGGACGACGCGCTTGGCTCCAGCCTCCTCGATCCGGGGCAGGGCCAGTTC
>JAGPFT010000209.1 GCA_018056405.1 Anaerolineae bacterium | reverse complement strand
CCCCCACCCTAAATCCCTCCCCGCCAGCAGGGAGGGACTTGAGCTTGCTCCCCCTTTCTCCGCTTGCGGGGAAAGGGGGCCGGGGGGATAGGGGTTAGAAAGACTTCTCAAACGGTCTCTTAGCCTCACCCCTGCTCGGCGCTGGCGAGCCGAGCGCAGCGAGGCTGGGAGTGAGGTCCATGCTTCCACGGCAAATTCGAGTGGCTGACACCCTTTGCACGCCCCCGCCATTTTTGTTGACGCTTGACCCCTCTAGGCCCATGCGCTATACTTACTTTTCGCGCGTTGCGCCCTGGTGTAGCGCGTCATCACGCGAACGCAGTCGCTGGAATCCGCGCCCTGAGCGCGTTTTTTGAAAGAGGACACCAATGCCCAAGCGTACCTACCAGCCCAAGATTCGCCGCCGTGTGCGCGTGCATGGCTTCCGCCAGCGGATGCGCACGAAAGACGGTCGCCGTGTCTTGAAGGCGCGCCGCGCCAAAGGGCGTGCGGTCTTGACGCCGAAGATGAACAATCACGTCAAGAAGGTCAACTGGAAGAGCTAGGCCCCCTGCGCATGCAGCGCCACCTGCGCCTTCGCCGGAAAGAAGACTTCGCTCGTCTGCGTCAACAGGGTCGTGTTTGGCAGCACCCGTTGTTGATCCTGAGCGTCACGTCGAACGGATTGGCCCACAACCGCTATGGTTTCGTCACCAGCAAGCGGTTGGGCACGGCGGTCGTGCGCAATCGTATCCGGCGCTTGCTGCGCGAAGCGGTCCGCGAAGTGCACGCTCACCTGCGCCAGGGTTACGACATCGTTTTTGTTGCCCGTCCGCGTATCGTCGGGCAGCCGTTCCAGGAGGTGCGCCAGGCGGTGAGCGTCAGCCTGCAGCGCGCAGGGCTGTACCACCCGCCGGCAGAAGGGGCGTCGTCGTGAAGCAGATCGGCCTGGCACTCATTCGCCTGTACCAGCTCACTTTCTCGCGTATTCTGCCGCCAAGCTGCCGCTACGAGCCGAGTTGTTCCCACTACACTTACCAGGCCATCCAGCGTTACGGCCTGCTGAAGGGCGGCTGGATGGGCCTGCGGCGCATCGGGCGCTGCCATCCCCTCAGTCCGGGGGGCTATGACCCAGTGCCCTGAGTTCCACCTGACGTTGGCCGAGGATTTTGAGGAGTTCCATTGAATACGTCGCGCCTCTTCCCTTCTCGCTCGCGCCTGTTGCTGGGCGTGTTGCTGCTGGCTGTGCTGTTGCTGGCTGCCTGTGGCGGCCCGACGCAGGAAAGCTGGATCGGCGTCTCCACCGACGAACAGCAAAACACCCTCTATGTCTCGCAAGGTAAGCGTGTCGTCGCCATCAACCCGGCCAGCGGCGCCGTCTTGTGGGAATACAAAGACGAGGGTGCTACCTTCTACGCCGTGCCGACGGTGGTGGATGGCACGGTCTACGTGGGCGATTACAGCGGGCGTATGCACGCCATTGACGCCAACGGCCAACAGTTGTGGCGCTACCAGCCGGCCAAGCGGGCCATTCTCGGTCCCATCGAGATCACGCCCAAAGATCGCGTGATCGGGGGCGCTGCGGTAGACTCCGACAAGGTCTTCTTCGGGCTGGGCAGCCGCAACGTGGTGGCTGTCTCGCGCACGACCGGCCAGGAAGTGTGGACGTTCACCACCAATCACGGCGTGTGGGCGCGCCCGCTGTACATGCCGGCAGACCCGGCCAATGGCGTAGACCGGGCGGTGGTCTATGTGACCTCGCTCGACCACAACCTGTACGCGCTCGACGCCGAGACCGGCGACGAGCTATGGCACAAGAATCTGGGTGGCGCTGCCCCCGGCAATCTGGTCTATGACGCGAAGCGCCAGCAGGTGTATGTCGGGACGTTCGCTTCCGAACTGCTCGCGGTTGACCTGAAATCCCACGACATTGTGGCCCGTTTCAAGGCTGATGAGTGGCTGTGGGGCAGCCCCGCCTTCGACGGCGACGTGTTGTATTTCGGCGATCTCAGCGGGGCGCTCTATGCCGTGCGCGTCACTGAGAGTGGGTTCGAGCAGGTGTGGAAGAAGTCGGTCGCCGAAGACGGCATCCGCGCCACCCCTATCCTGACCGATGGACTGCTCATCGTCGCGTCGAAAGACCACAACGTGTACGCGGTGAGCAAAGAAGATGGCGCAAGCCGGTGGTACCTGGACGCCATGGGGCAGGTGCTGGCCGATCTGGTCTTTGTGTCCGGTGAGGCTGGAGGCGAAGAGGAAGCTGGCCTGGTCGTCGTCGGTACCACCAAAGGCGACCGGCGGGTGGTTGCGCTGGCCGCCAATTCCGGCGAAGAACGCTGGGTCTACTCCGACTAGCCCGTCGCATCTGCGAGAAAAAGGCACTGGCTCATGCTCGACATTATCATCAACCCCTTCATCACCATCCTGCTGTTCCTCTACCAGATTCTGGGCGGGAACGTGGTGCTGGCCATCGTCGTCTTCACCGTCCTGGTGCGTCTGGCCATTTACCCGCTGACGATCAAGCAGCAGCGTTCTACCAAAGCCATGCAGGAGCTTCAGCCGGAACTGAAGAAGCTGCAGGAGAAATACAAGAACGACCGCGAGCGGTTGGCCCAGGAGCAAATGATTCTGTATCGCAAGTACGGCGTGAGTCCGTTTGCCGGGTGCCTGCCGCTGTTGATCCAGTTGCCGATCATGATTGGCCTCTACCGGGCGATTGTGGCGACGCTAGCCGCCACCCCCACACAGTTGCTTGACCTGTCGGGCCGGCTGTGGATCACCAACCTGTCGTCGCAGGTGCCGCTGGCGAACAAGTTCCTGTGGCTCAACCTGGCCGTGCCCGACCCGCTTTACATTCTGCCCGTGCTGGTGATGATCACCGCCTGGCTGCAACAGAAGCTACTCACGCCCGCCACGCCCTCGTCAGGGAGTGGAGACAATCGTCAGGCTGATCAGGCGGCGCAGATCAGCCGCCAGATGATGCTGATCACGCCGTTGATGTTCGGCTTCTTCTCGCTCTCGTTCGCCTCTGGCCTGTCCATCTACTTCATTGCCTCCAACCTTATCGGCATCGCCCAGTATGCGATGATGGGCCGCATCAACGTCAAAGAAGCGCTGGGCATGAAGCTGGAAGAAGCGAAAGAGACTGAGATGGTGACAGAGGAAAAGGAGCTTGCCGCGCCTGCAGTGGCTCCCGCAGCCCCGCGCAAAGCCAAGCGCGCCCCTGCCCGCCAGGAAGCGCCCAAGCGCACACGCGGCTCCGAGCCGAAGCCCGTCCCGCGCCGAACCACAGGCTCCAGCGGTATCTACGACAGCCGTGCTAACCGTGCCCGTGCCAAGAACAAGGCCAAAGGATGAAGACACCCATGAGCGATACGCGGTCTGTGGAGACCAGCGCGCCAGACATCGAGTCTGCTATCGAGCAGGGCCTGCGCGAGCTTGGTGTTGCGCGCGAAAGCGTCATTGTCGAGATTCTGGAAGAGCCAAGCCGGGGGCTGCTGGGCATCGGCGCACGGCAGGCGCGCATCCGGCTGACGACCGCTGCGCCGGCGCGCCCCGCTGCGCCGGCGCCATCTGCTGCGTTGCCTCCTGCTGTCGCCGAAGAAGACGCGCTGGAGGAAGAAGAGGAGGAGGAGGAAGCGGCTGCCCTGGCGAGCGAAGACATAGATACCTTCGGCGACGCTACGCTGCTGGCCGACGCTCAGCCAGTCCGTGACAGCGAGCTAGATGAGGACGCGCGCGTCGGTGTGGCGACGCTGGAGGAACTGCTCGCCAAGATGGAGATCAAGGCGCATGTGGCGGTCCATCGCGCCCCGCCATCCGGGGACGAAGAGACGCCCTGGGTGCTGCAGATCCAGGGAGCCGACCTGGGCGCGCTCATTGGGCGGCGGGGCGAGACGCTCGCCGCGCTGCAATACATCACCCGCCTGATCGCCAGCCGCGACCTGCAGCGGCGCGCCAACATTGTCATTGACGTGGAGGGCTATAAGGCCCGTCGCGAGAAGCAGCTTCGCCGCCTGGCCAAGCGCATGGCCGAGCAGGCGCTGCAAATCGGGCGCACCGTCACCCTGGAGCCGATGCCCCCCTACGAGCGGCGTATCATTCACCTGGCGCTGCGTGACCATCCCCAGGTGACGACGCAGAGCGTGGGCGAAGGCGAGCACCGCAAGGTGACCATCATTCCCAACCGGCGGTGAGCAGCCTATCTCCCGCCAGGGGCCTGCCCGCGACCACGCCCGGTCGTGGCTTAGAGGCCGTTTGAAAACCTCACCCCCGGCCCTCTCTCCATACATGGAGAGGGGGAGTAAGCGTCGGGTTAAGTCCCCTCTCCGCGTGTGGAGAGGGGATTTAGGGGTGAGGTAAATCCGCACATCAGGACTTCTCAAATGGTCTCTTATTGGGGGGCAGAGCGTCATCGCAGAGGCGCAGAGAAGAGCCAGGAGACGGTTTGGGGTGATTGGCCCAAGCAACCGCCTTCCAAACGCGCTCTACCAACTACCAATAACCTCTGCGTCTCTGCGGGTTCCAGAACATCATCCCCAGCGTGACGGGCACCTGCTGCCCACAGACATGCGAAAGCCAGAGGATCATGCCCGACACGACCTATTCCGTTCCAGACTATCTGCTCATCGGCCACGTCGCCCACGACATCACGCCCGAAGGCCCGCGCCTGGGAGGAACTGTCTCCTACGGGGCGCATACCGCCGCCGCCTTTGGGCTGCGGGTCGCCATCCTGACCAGCACCCGCCCTGACGAGCCGTTGCTGCGCGACCTGCCGCCCGGCGTGGAAGTGGTCAGCGTTCCGGCGGAGCACACCACCACCTTTGAGAACCGTTACGGCCCTGAGGGACGCACGCAGGTCCTACACCACCGCGCGCTGACCCTCACCCCGGACATGCTGCCCCCGGCCTGGCGACAAGCGCGGCTGGTGCACCTGGCCCCGATTGCTTACGAGGTGGACCCGGCCTTTGTCAGCGCCTTTGGCGACCGCCCGATCTGCGTGACGCCGCAGGGCTTCATGCGCCGGCGCGAGCCGGATGGCCTGGTGACGGCCACGCCCTGGACTTCGGCCCAGCAGGTGTTGTCACGCGCCGCGCTGACCGTGCTCAGCGAGGAAGACATCCGCCACGCGCCGGCGCTGGAAGGGGTTTTCGCGGGGATGGGGTCGCTGGTCGTCGTGACGCGCGCCGAGCGTGGCGGTACCATCTACCGCGATGGCGTGCCCAGCGACTACGCCGCCGTGCCCGTGACCCAGGTGAGTCCGACCGGCGCGGGGGATGTTTTCGCTGTCGCCCTGCACATCGCCCTGCACGAGCTAGGTGATATGGAGCGCGCCGTTGCCCTCGCCTCGTACCTGGGCGCGCAGTCGGTCACGCGCGCCGGGTTCGCCAGCGCGCCCACCGCCGAAGAGATCGCCGAAGCCTGGCGGCGGGCCGGCGTCCCGCTTGTAGAACCAGCGGAGGACTGATGAACGGCAATGCACCGTTTGGCAAAGAGCCAGAGCAAAGCCACGATCCCCAGTCGTCGAATCCGAACGGCCTGGCCGCCTTCGAGGCGCTGGGCGAGTTCCTGCGTCAGGACGGGTGGCACCCACAGCGCGTGGAAGGGCGCACCGTCTATCGCACCTTCTTCAGCGGGCAGAACGGAGAGTTCCGCTGCTTCGCTCAGATCGTCGTCCACCTGGAGCAGTTTCTGTTCTACGCCGTCGCCGCCGTGCACGTCCCCGACGAGCTACGCCCGGCAGTGGCCGAGTTCATCACCCGCGCCAACTTTGGGCTGCGCATCGGCAATTTCGAGCTGGATTACCACGACGGCGAAGTGCGTTACAAGACCAGCCTGGACTTCGAAGACGAAAAGCTCACCCCTGCGCTGATCCGCAACGCTGTCTATCCGGCGGTGACCACGATGGATCGCTAT
>JAGPFT010000208.1 GCA_018056405.1 Anaerolineae bacterium | reverse complement strand
GCCGCGCAGCCTGCAACGCCGCCTCGTACAGGGCGATATACTGGCGCACGGGGCGCTCCCAGCTCAGGTCGAGGCGCATGGCCCGCTCCTGCATCCGCTCAAACGCTGCCCGCCGGTTGCGGTAGGTATCAATGGCCCAGTGCAGCGTCAGGCGCACGGCGTCCGGCTCCTCGAACAGGAACACGAAGCCCGTCCCAACGTCCGCCGGGCCGCCGTCGTAGTTCTGCACCGTGTCGGCCAGGCCGCCCGTCTCGCGCACGACGGGCAGCGCGCCGTAGCGCATGGCCAGCATCTGCGTCAGACCGCACGGCTCGTAGCGACTGGGCACGAGCACCAGATCGGACGCGGCGTAAAGGCGCTGGGCCAGGTCGGGCTGGTAGCCGAGGACAACGCGCACCTTCCAGCCGAAGTCCCATTCCAGGCGCTGCACTTCCCGCTCAATCTCCGCCTTGCCCGACCCGATGATCACCAGTTGGGCGTCGCTCTCGGCCAGCAGACGGCGTAGCCCTGGCACGGCGAAGTCCATTCCCTTCTGCTCCACCAGGCGGCTGACAATGCCGATCAGCGGCACGTCCGGCTGCTGGGGCAGCCCTAGCTCCGCCTGGAATGCCACCTTGTTCTTGGGGCGTTCGGCCCGGAAGTTGCTCGCGTCGAAGGGATAGCGCAGGGCGGGGTCGGTCGCCGGATTGGCGCGATCCGTGTCCAGGCCGTTGAGGATGCCCGTGAAATCGCCATCGCGCACCCAGATCAGCCCCTCCAGCCCCTCGCCGAAACGCGGGTAGTGCAGCTCGATGGCATGGCGCGGGCTGACCGTGTTGATCTTATGGGCGTAGGCAATGCCGATGCCGAGCAGGTTATCCGTTTTGTTCTGGTAGATCAGGTGTGGATGATGGCGGTCCGGCACGCCCGCCTCCCACAGGTAGCCGCCCGCCTCCCAGCCCTGGTAGCCCATGTTGTGGATGGTCAGCACGCTGGCCACGTCCGCCCAGCCGGGCGCGTTGTGCGACTCGTGCAGCAGGAAGGGAATCAGGGCCGTATGCCAGTCGTGAACGTGCAGCACGTCCGGGAACCAGCGCTCGCCATCCGCACGCCCCTGCCCCAGTTCCCAGGCTGCGCCCATCGCTGCCTGAGAGAAGAACACGAAACGCTTGCGATCCCAGTTCAGGTCGGTGTAGATGTAGTCGCCGCCGCTGAAGAACGGCCAGCTTTCGAGGAAGTAGACGGGGATGCCGTCCTGTTCGGTGGCATGGATATAGACATCGGCGGTGCCCACCTGCCGCTGAAAGGGGAAGCTGAACAGGTAGCGCAGCCGGTCGCCAAAGCGCCCCTTGACCGGCCCGTAGAGCGGCATGAGCACGCGCGCATCCACCCCATGCTGGCGCAGCGCGCGCGGCAGACTGCCGACCACATCGCCCAGCCCGCCCGTCTTGGCGAACGGACTCATCTCCGCCGACACAAACAGCACGCGCATAGCACGATTCTCCTCGTCGCTGGCCTTGAGCGGTCAGCTTTCAGCTTTCAGCCATCAGCTTTCAGCTTTCAGCAAAAGACGTAGGGCGGAAGTCTTCGCTGACTGCTGACGGCTGATTGCTGACTGCTGTCTGCTGACAGCTACTCACTGCACCACCAGCGGAAGTCAATGTCCGGGAAGAGCCGGTCTTTCTCCCACAGTTCCGCCGCCAGCGCGCCGTCCGGCTGGCCACGCTCCACGCTGCCGGCCAGCGCCAGGAAACGCTCCAGGTGCTGGCTGAAGCGCTGCACCGCGTACTGGCGCGCCTGCCCGGTGGTCACCAGGAAGGGCCAGTCGGAGCTTTCGAGCAGCACCAGCTCGCGCGCCGCCTGGTTGAGCACACCGCGCAGCAGATCGTCCTCATAGCGGTCGTGGTAACGGTCGGCCAGGCGCTGCATCTGCCGCTCGGCGTCGTGGATCGGCGCCCACATCCAGTGCGTTTCGCCATTGTCCCAGGTGAAGTGCGTGCCGCCCGCGCCCCAACTGCCCTCCGGCAGGTGGATCACGCGCTGCGGCGGGTGCTGTTCGACGTACTCCGACGCCGTGACCAAATCCACTTTCGGATTCTCGGCCAGCAGGCGCAACACCTGCTTGAGCCAGTCCACGCCCTCGAACCACCAGTGCCCGAACAGCTCGGTGTCGTAGTTGGAGGCGATGATGCCGTAGCCCTCGCCGAAGTCCCACTGCGCCTGCAAGATGCGCTCGACCAGCGCGGCGAAGTCCTGGGCGTGCATGCGCACCTTGTGCTGCGCCCAGTCCGGGTGGTAGAAGTCCTTGTCGCCCAGGTCTACCTTCGCCCCAGTGACGCGCCAGTATTGCAGCCCGCTCACGCCATCTTTGCGGTGAAACTCACGGTAGTCGAAGTCGCCGGGGTAGCCCCACTGCGCCGACCAGACGCGCTGCCCGGTCTCGTTGTTGCGCCCGATGACGGCTACGCCGCTGTGCTCGTCGGCGTGCGGGCCGGCGGTCGTGTCGCTGACGTAGTAGGCGCGGAAGGTCGTCAGCGGCTCGCCGGGTACGGGCGCGGCGGACATGGGCACCAGGTAGCGGCGCTTGATCTCGCCATACGGCCCGATGGCCTCGCCCGCTGCCACGCCGACCGGCGCGCCGCCGGTGATCAGGTGCGTCTCGCTGAAGAAGACCTTCAGCCCCTGCTCGGCGACGAAGTGCTCAATGCCGGGCCGGATCGTGCCATCCTCCTCGTAATAGGCCGGGCGGTAGGCACATTCCGGCAGCCAGATGGCGCGCGGCGCGCGCTTGAAGAAGCGCCGGTAGCTCTGCACGCCCGTCTTGATCTGGCCGCGAATGGCCGTATCGGTGCCCAGCAGCGGCAGGTAGCCGTGCGTGGCTGCGCTGGTAGTGACCTCGATATAACCTTCGTCTTGCAGCCGCTTGAAAGCTCCGATCAGGTCGCGGTTGTAGCGACGGTCGAGCGAGTCCTTGATGCGCTCGTAGTAATGCTGGTAGAAGCTGGCCAGATACTCCAGGTGCCTGTGCCCGACCCACCAGGGTTTCTCTTGCGGCAACGCCACCCGCTCGCCCTCCTCGGACGCCGCCAGCGCCGCCGCAACCGCCCCGCGATCCACCGCCGGCAGATCGCCCTCTTCCGCTTCTTCACGGGGGACGGGGCGCGGCGCTTCTTCGCCGCGAAAACGCAGCACGTCCTGCTTGGCCCGCGCGATCTTGTCTTCCAGGTACTCGTCCAGATGGGCGAGCACATCGGCGTCAGCAAGCTGCTCGGCCAGCACCGGCGTGATGCCAATGGTGACTTTGTAGCGCACGCCCTCGTCGCGCAGATCGTAGAGCGCATCCAGCAGGGGAATGTACGTCTCGGACGCCGCCTCGTGAATCCACTCCTCGCCGTGCGGCCAGCGCCCGGCCAGCCGCGCATACGGCAGATGACTGTGCAGCACGAACGTGAATGCCCCTATCGCACCCATCTCCCCGTCCTTTCGCTTGAAAAGCAAGCAGCCAGCAGCGGTCAGCAAACAGCCAGCAGCCCAGGCATTGAGTCCCTGTGGAGCCGTGCGCTCCCATGACCATTGTAGCGACAAGGGCGGGGTTCTCACAAGCGCGCCACCCAGCCCGCGCGCAGCCGGAAAGTCCGGGGGAGTGCGGGCCTGAGTGTCGGGCAACGGCCAGTGGATGCTATACTGGCGGCGGGCTGCGTCAGGTAGGTGGCGCGCGGTCATGCGCGCCGGCCGTCGGCCCGCACGGTGCGCTGTGCAGTGCCCAGGCGAGACTCGCCAGCGTTTGCCTTCTGATCGCCGCACAGAGCGTAACTGCTGCTATGCAACCTTTCTGCCATCTCCTGAGCCGCACTCCGCGTTGGGTCTGGGCTTTTACGGCGCTGTTCCTGCTGGCGGGCACGCTGCCCTACGCTGTCGGTTGGCTGGCAGCGCCGGACGGCGCAGTCTTCACCGGAGTGGGCATCAACCCCTTTGACACGAACACGTACCTGGCCGACATGCAGATTGGCTACACGGGCCGCTGGCTGTTTACCCTGCCCCATACTGCCACACCAAGTCGCCCGGTGCCACTGTTCATGTTCTATATCCTGCTGGGACACTTCGCCCGGCTGACCTCGCTCTCGTTGCCGCTCACCTTCCATCTGGCCCGCCTCGCTTGCGGCGGGTTGTTCGCCGTCAGCGCATATCACTTCCTGGCCCGCTGCCTCGACCGACCTGCCGAGCAGCAACTGGCGCTCGGCCTGCTGCTGTTCACCGGCGGCACCGGCTGGCTGGTGGCCTTCGCCCCAGAGCTGTCGGAGGGCGTGCGCACTGATCTGACGCCTGATCTGTGGATTGCGGACGCGATCAGCTTCCTCGCCATGCTCAGCAACGGGCACTTCACCCTCAGCATGGCGCTGATGATGGGCATGATCGTCGCCGGAGAGCGGCTGCTGGCAGGTCATGGGAATCGCTGGGCGGCACTGGCCATCGCTGCCGGGTGGGGCGTCGCCCTGGTTCACGCTCACCAGATCGCGGTCGTGGGGCTGGTACTCGGCGGTGAGGCGCTCTGGCGCGCCTGGTCGCAGCGCCGTCTCCCCTGGGCAGAGGCCCGCCGGCTGGCAATCGTCTTCGTCCCGGTGGGACTCGCCGCCGGAGCACTCACCTGGCTGGCACACAGCGACCCCTTCCTGGCAAGCTGGCTAGAGCAGGGCAACACTTACACGCCGCCCGTCTGGGGTATGGTCAACCTGTACGGCCCCCTCTGGCTGTTGGCCGCCGCCGGGCTGTGGGGCGCGATCAAGACGGACTCGGCGGCCTGGCGCGGGGTGGCGCTGTGGTTCGTGGTTGTGCTGGCGCTGGTCTACGTCCCGGTCAATTTCCAGCGGCGCTTCATGGAAGGCTGGCACGTGCCGGTGACTATTCTGGCGGCGGCGGGCTGGCTGCGGGTGATCGCGCCGCGCTTGCGAACCCGGCTGACCGGGCGCTCGGTCATGCTGATTGGGGTGACACTGCTCGCCCTGGTCGTGGCAGGCCCGGCGCGCTCGGCGATCAGCCTGACGCTGCATTTCGTCCAGCAGCCCGACGAGCGTTTCTTCTACGCTCACGCCGACGAGCGCGGCGTTGCGCGCTGGCTATGCGCTCACGCAGAACCGGACGAGGTAGCCCTGGCCTACTTCTACACGGGGAACTGGCTGCCCGCCCGCACTCCGTTACGCAGCTTCTTTGGACACTGGTCTCTGACAGCCCATGTCACGGCGCGGGCAGCCGATGTCGTCCGCTTCTTCGACGCAGACACCCCCGACGATGAGCGGATCGCTCTGCTGGCGGAGTTCGGCGTTGACTACGTGGTTGTCGGCCCGGACGAGCGCGCCCTGGGCGGCTTCGATCCGGCGGACGCCGCCTACCTCGTCCGCGTCTACGACAGTCCGTCCGTTCAGCTATATCGTGTCGTCCTGCCCGGCCCGTGAGAGGCCGTCTGAGAAGTCCCGCACCGGCGTTTGCCCCCCATCCCCAGGCCCTTCCCCCACGAGGAGGGAAGGGAGAAAAGCGCGCACTCTAGGCCCCTCCCTGCTTGTGGGTTGAGGGGCGGATAGGCGCTGAGATCGGCTGATAGTCTGGGGTGGCTCTTCACTTGACCTCACCCCGCCCGGCGCTGGCGCGCCTCGCCGCCCCCTCTCTAGCTCGGCTGGAGAGGGGGATTTAGAGGGAGAGGCCTGTAGGGGCAGGCGCTCGGCTTCGGAAGTCTGGTGCGGCAGAAGGCCCCTCCCCCTGGCCCCCTCCCCGGCAGAGCCAGAGAGGGGGAAGATACGGCGTCTGCGACCAAAGTCCCCCTCTCTAGCTCGGCTGGAGAGGGGGATTGAGGGGGAGAGGCCTGTAGGGGCAGGCGCTCGGCTTCGGAAGTCTGGTGCGGCAGAAGGCCCCTCCCCCTGGCCCCCTCCCCGGCAGAGCCAGAGA
>JAGPFT010000207.1 GCA_018056405.1 Anaerolineae bacterium | reverse complement strand
TGATACGGTGCGGATGCGCGACGGCGCGACGCTGTATGCCTCGAAGATCATCGCCTCGGTGCCGCAGGGAGCAACCTTCGAGGTTGAAGCGCGCAATCGCAACGGCGCGTGGTATCTGGTGGACTACCAGGGCATTCGTGGCTGGGTCTCCGCCCCCTACGTCAGCCTGTTGGACGGCAGGGAGAGTGAACTGGTGGTGAGCACTGAGGTTGTGTCAGTGCCAGCGATGGGCGCAGTCTTTGTGCCCGGCGCGGAGTCTGGCGCGGCGGTGACGGTGCGCGGCGTGGCGACGGTCAACCTGATCGTGCGTAATGCGGCCAGCACCCAGGGCGCTGAGATCGGCCAGGTGGCGTCGGGCACCGAGTTCGTCGTGCTGGGCCGCAATACGACCGGCGCGTGGTACCTGATCCCGTTTGATGGCGGGCAGGGCTGGGTCTATTCACCCTTTGTCACGCTGATCGAGGGCCGCGTGCCCGACCTGCCGATCCGTTAACGGCATCGCTCCACCATATACGCTGACGGCTGCCGCCCCGCGTCTGGCATGGATGTGGGGCGGCTGTTTTGAGAGAAACGGCGCGATGGGCATTGACTATATCGTTGATCTGGACTGCGCGCCCAAGCGCGCTCTGACTGTTGAGGGCCTGATGGGCCGCCTGAAAGGGCGCGACCGGGCCGAGAAGATCATCCAGCTTTACCGCGACCAGGGCGACCTGCGCCCGCCCCAACAGATGGCCTTTGAGATGGTGCGCCGCCTGCCGGACGGCTCGGAGGATACAGAGCTGATCGTCGTGCAGGACTTGCTTGATGCCGCGCAGGAACTCGTCCCCTGGGAACCGGAATGCGCCCCATGCCCGGCCAACGTAGGGCGGCGGGCGTTCGGCTGCACGGGCGCGATCAACTACCCGCTCTCGCAGGCGGGCGAGCGCTGGCTGCTGGAGCAGCTTCCAGACAGTGAGCACCCGCTGATCTTCATGCTGTTGGAGCGGGCGCTGCGCGACTTGGGCTACAGCGGCGAGCGGGGGGCGGCGCTGCGCGCTCAGCCGGGCGTCTTCCTGGCGAGCACGCAGGCTCCCGTCCGCGACCTGGGCGCGCTGACCGTCAGCGGCGACCAGGTTTTCGAGATGCTCTTCCTCTCCGGCCCCATCTATCCGGCGCACGGCTCGCTGCTGCTCCAGTTCTTCGGCGCGGTGCCGCCCGACCTGGAGGCGGAGGTCATGATGCAGCTTGCCGAGCCGCCGTCGCAGGCGTGGATTGACGCGCACTTCCCCTTCCTACACACGCCTGATCCGCGCGACGAGGCGACGATTGGCGCGCTCAAGGCGTTCTTCTACGCGCTGTATGTCGCGTACTGCCTGGGCGTCCCGCTGCTGCTGGATGTGTGAGGGTCGTATACCCTTTTCGGTGGAGACTCGTCACGCAAGGATTCGCCCCCTAATGTTCCCCTGACGGTTGGGGGATGTCGGTACTCCCAGTGGCCAAGTAAGCCAACCCTAACAGGTTGTTCATGAACTTTCCAGACAGCGGTTGGCTGGTTGGCTTTCTAGCCAGCATCTTGTATGGTATCATTAACAGTCTGGCAACTCTCGTATCGAGGCATTCCAGTATTTTCTACTCAGCGAGCTGTCATCCACAGGCACTGTCTTCAAATAGGAGGCGACATGACCAAGGGCGTCCGGTTGATGCAGGGAGAACAAGTACTGGCTAGTGCTGCGGGCATTACGCTCACGAATCTGAATCTTCGTTTTGATTATGTACCGTCTCTGCTGAGACAGTTACTTTTCACGCGATTCGCTCGGCATAGTGGTTTAGCGCCGGTTGAGCATGTCTCGTCGATCAGTGTAGTTCGACGGCGTATCCCAGGAGGTTTCCTCGTTTTTCTTGTTCTATTGGTGGTAGGGCTGGCCGTAGGCAACAATGACAAGTGGTTACTGTGGGGTTTTGCTATTGCGGAAGTTCTGGTCTGGTGGTTCTGGGTTGAGAACATCATCGTGGTGACCGTAAACGGTTCACCGTTTGTCTCCGCTGCAGTGCATGGCGAGTTGGACGAGATCCACAGACTAATAGAGGCTTATGCAGCCCTCAAGGCACAGTACCTGGGTATCCATCAATCCCGGAGCGCTTCAGCACCGTAATATGCTTGGCTGGTGGCATTCATCCACTGAGAGACCATTTGGGAAATCCTGATCTGTGAGGTTACCTCATCCCCATGCCCCCTCTTCATACGCGGAAAGGGGACTCAACCGCAAAATGATCCCCCTCTCCAAGCATGAGAGGGAAACCAGTCGGTGAGGTTTCGATATGGTCTCTGAGTCCCCCTGGGACGCGGCCCGCAGCGGCGGTATACTTGGGGCGGTGATCCGCACACAGGGAGCCATTCGCCAGTCATGCGTCTTGAGCATCTCTCCCTCCAAAACTTCCGCAACTACGCGCGCCTGGAAGTTACCCTGCCCGATGGGCCGATTCTGCTGCACGGGGCCAATGCCCAGGGCAAGACCAGCCTGCTGGAGGCGATCTACTACCTGGCGACGGCGCGCTCGCCCTATACGACGACCGACCGCCAACTGATCAACTGGGGCGCGGAGCAGGATGTGCTGCCCTTCGCCAAAGTGAGCGCGCAGGTCGCTCTGGCCAGCGGGCTGTACAACCGCGTAGAGATCACGCTCACCTATGCCCCGGAAAGCGCCAACGGCGCGCGCCTGAACAAAGAGATTCGCGTCAACGGCGTGACGCGGCGGGTGATGGACCTGATCGGACAGGTCAACGTGGTCATGTTCCTGCCGCAAGACCTGGCGCTGATCGAAGGGCCGCCCCCCGAACGCCGCCGCTATCTCAACGTGACTCTGTGCCAGACCGACGCCGCCTACTGCCAGGCGCTCACCCAATTTGAGAAGGTGCTCGGCCAGCGCAACGCCCTGCTCAAGCGCATCGCCGATGGCGAGTCCAGGCCGGACGAGTTGGACTTTTGGGACGAGCAGATCACGGCGTCCGGCGGGGTGATCGTTGCCGGGCGACAGCGGTTGCTGCGCGAGCTGGAGATCAAGGCGCGGCGTGTTCACGCCGATCTCTCCGGGGGCGTCGAAGACCTGGAACTACGCTACCAGCCGGGCTTCCTGGCCACGCCGAACAACTCCGGCCAGCTTTCGTTCGACGTGCCTGGCCTCGACCTCAACCGGCAGATCAGCGCCGCCGAGATCGCCCGGCAGTACGGTCAGCGGTTGGTCCAGATGCGCGGCGAAGAGATCGCGCGCGGCATGACGCTGAGCGGCCCGCAGCGCGACGAGCTACGCCTGCTTGTCAACGGGCGCGACCTGGGGTTATTCGGCTCGCGCGGGCAGGCGCGCACGGCGGTCATGGCCCTCAAGCTGGCCGAACTCACCTGGATGCGCGATACCCTGGGCGAGTGGCCGATCCTGCTGTTGGATGAGGTGGTCGCCGAGCTAGACAGCAACCGCCGCGCCTACCTGCTCAGCCGCATCAGCGGCGTGTCGCAGGTATTGCTGACGACCACCGAGCCGGACATCTTCACCGAGGATTTCTTGCGCAAAGCGGCGCGCTGGCACATTCACCAGGGGCAGATCGTCGCCATCTCCGGCCCGGCGCGCTGACTACAGCGGGCGCTTGGAGGGGATGCCGGGCCGCCGGGGATACTGAGGCGGTGTGGCGGCGATTTTCTCGATGACGACCAGGTGATGCGTCTCGACGACCTGGGGCAACTCAACGGCGATGATCTTGGCCAGGCGGCCCCCCAGGATGCGCAGCGCGTGCTGGGCGGCCTGGACTTCGGCGGCGGCGTGCTCACCCTTGAGCGCCACGCAGCGCCCCCCGACTCGGCACAATGGCAGCAGGTACTCGGCCAGCACGGGCAGCGGTGCGACAGCGCGGGCCAGCGCCAGGTCGAACTTCTCGCGTGTAGCCGGGTCCTGGCCGGCATCTTCGGCGCGGGCCGTGAGGATACGCACGTTGGTCAGGCCGAGCAATTCTGTGACGTGCTGCAGGAATGCGGTCTTTTTGGCTGTCGCTTCGAGCAACGTGAGTTCGATCTGCGGAAAGACCAGGCGCAGCGGCAGACCGGGAAAGCCCGCTCCGGTGCCCACGTCCACGACGCGCATCCCCGCTGTGAAGGTGATGGCCATTTTGACCGACAGCGAATCGAGGAAGTGGCGGGTGACGATGGCTTCGGGATCGGTGATTGCCGTGAGATTCACGCGCTCGTTCCAGGCGAGAAGCTGCTCGGCATAGAGGCTGAAGGCGCGCTGTACGTCTCGCCCTAGCTCCAGGTCCAGAAGCTCGCGGCTGCTGCGTACCAATTGGTTGGCGGTCATCGGCTGCCGCCATGATGCAGGGTAGTCACGGCTGTCTCTGTGAGTGGGAGGCGCAAGGCACGTCTTCGCCATTATAGCAAGAATCGGACGGCGGCAAACAACACCACAACACCACTGCCCGGCTGCCCGCGAGACTCCAGAGGAACCCATGCAGCGATGCGCCCTGTTCAGCCTATGCCTGATCGCCCTCACCCTGACAGGCTGCACGGTGCTCGCCGGGCGAGAGCCGCCGGTGTTGCCCACTTTCACGGCGCAGCCGCCCAGTGCCATTCCGCCACTGGGGGCGTCAAGCGGAGGGCTGGCTGATGTCGCCAGCCTGCTGGACGGGGTGTGCTTCGAGTACCTGCATGGCCTGAGTGGGGCGACGCTGGTCTGGATGACGGCGGATGAGCAGCGCGCCTTCTACGACGCGGCAGATGCGTCGGGCGTGTGTGCCAGTCCGGCGGCGCGCTCCGCCCTCGACTTCTCCGCGCAGATTGTTGTCGGGACGGTCAGCGCCGTCACCGGCTGCGACGCGGCGCATCACCTGGTCGCGCTGGAACAAGACGCCGCCGCGCGCCGGGTCACGTTGCACCTGGCGCTGGAAGTGCGTCCTGGCTGCCCGTATGAGCTGGTCGAGCCATTCCTGGTGGCATTGCCGCGTCCTCCGGCGGGCTACGCGGTCGAGGTGGAGGTCAGCGGGCGCTGAGCGGCTGGGGTATGCAGAGCCTGTCAGGTAGGGATGCTGCTCTGCCCTGGTTTACCTCACCCCCGCTCGGCCCGCTGATACGGGCCTCGCCGCCCCCTCTCCGTAGACGGAGAGGGGGCAAGCCGAGCGTAGCGAGGCTGGGGGTGAGGTCAATACCCCCACGTCGAAGGACTCACTGACGGCCTTTGTACACACCTGGCGGCTGGTTGCTGGGCACGGTCGCGCATATAATGAGCGGCAGACGCCGGGATGCGCACACCTGGGGGGTGCTGGATGCAGATCATGCCCATCGCCTGTCACGCCTGGGCTTACAACAACCTGCCGCTGGACGAAGCCGTTGGCACGATTGCCCGGCTGGGGTTTCGCTGGATAGACCTGGGTTCTGGCCCGCACCTGGACTTCAACCGGGCTGTAGCTGATCCGGCGGGCGAGGCGGCGGCAATCCTGGCGCTGCTGCGGCGCTTCGATCTGGCGATCACCGATCTGTATCTGATGCTGCCCCACACCAACGCCCCCGATCCCGCCCAACGCGAGGCGCAGCTTGCCATGTTCGAGCGGCTGATCCCCTTCGCCGTCGCCCTGGGCACGCCTGGCATCACCGTCTCGCCGGGGATCGTGCACGCGGACGGCCCCGATCACAGTCTGGCCCGCGCCGTGCCCGCCCTGTTGCGGATGCTGCAAACGGTAGAGGAGACCGATCTGCGCGTCTCGTTCGAGCCGCATATGGACTCGGTGGCGCAGCGACCGGAGCAAGCGCTGCTGCTGCTGGAGGCGGTGCCTGGCCTTAGCGTGACGCTGGACTACGCGCATTTTCTCTACCAGGGAATCGTCAGCCGCGAGGTCGCGCCGCTGCTGGAGCATGTCGCCCACGTGCACATCCGGCAGGCGCGGCGTGGCGCGTTGCAGACCGCTCACAACGAGGGGA
>JAGPFT010000206.1 GCA_018056405.1 Anaerolineae bacterium | reverse complement strand
TGATCGGCGTAGTCGTGGCTGTAGGCGATCAGGCGCGCGGCGCGGCTGGCCATGAAGCGGTAGTTGGCGAAGGTGAACCAGCGCACGAAACGGTTGAACAGACCCGGCGGCAGGATCAGGTCGCCGTGATGGGTGGCGATAAGCTGCTTGCCCGCCGCCCGCGTCAGAAAAGCCATCAGCGACGTTTCCAGCATGGGCGTATGCAGCCAGACCACATCGTGCACGCGGATCAGCCCCCAGGCCGCCCAGGGATAGGCGGGCATGACCATCCCCCGGCTGACGCGCAACGGTGCCCACAGCCGCACGATGCGCACGCCATTGATCGTCTCGTCGCGCGGCAGCTCGATGGAGTGGCGCGCCGTCAAGATCGTCACCTGATGCCCGCACTTGACCAGCGCCTCGGCCACGCGCTGCACGTGAATCGGCACGCCGGTGCGGTGCGGCAGGTAGTATTGCAGCGCCGCCAGAATGCGCAGCGGGCGGTTGTTCGTCTCAGGGGAATCCGGCTGTTCGATCATGTGCTCACGTTCGTCCCTGTGCTGGTCTCCGTCTTGGCAGACGCCGCGCCCTGCCCATGAGCACGCAATCCCTGCGCCGCCGCCGTCACTTCGCCCAGGCTCACGTTTTCCGCCCACAGCCCGACCAATCCAGCAGAGACATAGGTCAGCAGGTTAACCGCGTGCAGCAGCAGGGCGAAAGCGACCGCCGGCGCAGCCGTCGGCTCGGCGACCAGGCTCGTGCTGGCCAGGGCGAAGACAATCGCCGCCTCGAACGGCCCCAGGTTGCCCGGCACCGCCGGCACGGCGATGGCGAAGGAGGCCAGCGCGATCATGGCGATGGAGGCGCTCCACGTCGGCTCGTCGAAGATGGCGAACAGCAGCGAATAGCCGGTCAGCACCGACACAGCCCACGCAACCGCCGTCCAGCCGACCACCAGCAGCATCGCGCGCGGCGAGGCGATGGCCTCGATGCCCTCCAGCGCGCTGGCTAGCCAGTCCTTCAGCGCAGGCCGTCGCAGCGGCGGGAGGATGCGCGCCAGCCCATCCAGCAGCGCGTAGGCCCAGGCGGGCCGCGCGGCGAAGATGGCCAGCACGATCACGCCGATCACCGCGCCGACGCCCAGGGCCATGCCCACGAAGCCGATCTCCAGTCCGACGGGCAGCATGGCCAGCACGATGCCAATCAGGGCGAAGACGGCCAGCGTGTCCAGCAGGCGCTCGACGACAATCGTGCTCAGCGAGGTGAAGACCGGCAGCGGCGGGTCGAGCCGGGCGGCCAGCGCCGCGCGCACCAGTTCCCCCACGCGCAGCGGCAACACGCCGTTAATGAAATAGCTGACGTTCAGGATGTGGAAGCTGTGCGCCGGGGCGATGCGATAGCCGAGCAGGACGCGCCAGCGCAGGCTGCGCAGCCACAGCCCGACATACGACAGCAGCAGGCAGGGCACCACCCAGGCATAGTTGGCGCCGCGCAGCTCGCTCTGCACGCCGCTGAGGTCGCGCCGGAACAGGTACACCAGCGCGACCACGCTCACCACTACGCCGAGCAGCAGGCTCGGCCAGCGCTTCTTCATCCGCGTCCGTCCGCCCGCTGACGCCCTCCAGCGCGCCTGGCCAGTCACACAGCGGCCCATTATAGCGGCTGACCTGCCTTGCGCACCAGCTCCCGCCACGAGGGTATATGCAAAGGTTGTCAGTGATACGTGCGACGCTGGCAGTAGCCTCACCCCCAGCCTCGCTGCGCCCGGCTTGCCCCTTCCCCACGACGTGGCTGAGGGGGCGGCGAGGTGCGCCAGCGCCGAGCAGGGGTGAGGCTAAGGAGCGCGACCCTGTTGCCTGACAGATTTTGCACGCACCCCGCCACGACCACACCCCCAATGATACACGCCCACCCCGCGCTTTCCTTAGCGTGAGTGCCCCCTGCCGAGAGAGTTCGCGGGGATGCGCCGCTTTACCTCACCCCCAGCCTCGCTACGCTCGGCTTGCCCCCTCTCCACGACGTGGAGAGGGGGCGGCGAGGCGCGCCAGCGCCGAGCGGGGGTGAGGTAAACCAGGGCGTGGCAAGCTGTCGGGCAGGTTCCGCACACACGCGCGCCCCCCGCGCAAAACTTGACAGCGCCCCACCCCGCCCCGTATAATACCGGGCAGAGTAGCGGGTATAGTTCAGTGGTAGAACGTCAGCTTCCCAAGCTGAATGTCACGGGTTCGAATCCCGTTACCCGCTCCAATTAAGGCATTCCCAGAGCGGAGTGCCTTTTTTCATTCGCGCCGCCTGCGCCCCTAAGGAGCACGTGATGCCCGCCGTGCACGACCCTCACCCGCCCGCGCTGGAGATTGTCTGCCACGCCCCGCCGGATCGCCTTAACGAAGACACCTGGCTGGCCCTGGGAGCCGGGCCGCTCGGCGAGCAAATCATCGCCGCCGCCATTGACGGGGCGACCACCCGCCTGACGCCACCCGCCCTGCAAGCGTACCTCGACCGCCAGAGCGAGCCGCTGACCCCCGCCGCCTTCGCCGCCCGCTTCGTCCGCGACTCGCTGGCCCGCCAGATCGGGACGGGCCGCCCGCCGGCGCTGCGCACGCTGCTGCTCGAAGCCAACGCCGACCTGGGCCGCGCGCTGATCGCCCTCTTCGGCGCGCTGACTCTCGAAGCGCTCAAGCTGCCGCCCGACACCTACGAGCGGCTGGCCCACGACCCGCGCCTGGTGCGCCTGGGCCTACCCGCTGCTGTGCTGACGCTGATCGAGTACGACCCGCGCACCCACACGCTGCGCTACGCCCACGCCGGCGACACGCTGCTGCTCGTCGCCTACGCCGACGGGCGCTTCAGCGTGCCCACGACGGGCGGCGCAACCTCAGATAGCGCCCTGCTGCGCACCGCCGCCCTGCTGCGCGACGACTTCCCCGATCTGCCCTTCCGCGAGCTGACTCGGCACTCCGAAGTGCGCCGCCACGTCCTGCACAGCGCGCTCTATCACAACTACGTGGACGAGTACGGGCTGCCCCAACGGACACAGGGAATCGGCGTGCTCGACGGGCTGCCGGAGCTACGCTACTTCGTGCAGACGGGGACGGTGGACCTGGAAGGCGCGATCTTCGCCTGCGCCATGACCGACGGGCTGCTATGGCCCGCCAGCGCCGAGGAGGTCTTCAGCGAGGATGGGGAGCGCGTCGCCGCGCTGCGCAAGGAGCGGCTAGGCTCGATGGCCGGGCAGATCGCCGAGCACGGGCTGCGCGGCTACCTGAAGCGGCTGCGCGCCGTTGAAGCCGCCGACCCCGATCACGAGCGCTACCCGCGCCTGAAGACGCACGACGACGCGACCGGCGTCCTGCTGCGCTTTGAGTAGATGCGGGCGCGAACAAGGCTCGGCGAACCTGGGCTTTCTACGGTTCAAGGGCGGACAGGCATTGGGAGTATCTGGCGTTGGAAGCTGTTCTTAACTTTACTTCACCCCCACTCGGCGCTGACGCGCCTCGTTGCCCCCTCTCCATACATGGAGAGGGGGCGAGCCGAGCGCAGCGAGGCTGGGGGTGAGGTAAACCAGACAAGTCAATCATTATTTTCCCTATCCCTTGTCCGCCCTTGAACTTTCTACGGAAGGGGGCATTTTCCCGCCATGAAGATGGCCCGCATCGAGACGGCGATCCGCGCCGTGCTGAGCTTCTACGAGGCGTTCAACCGCCACGATGTCGCCGCGATGACCGCGCTACTGACCGACGATTGCCGCTTCGAGCATTTCGCCCCGGCCCCCGACGGCACGGTGTACGCGGGCAAGGACGCGATTGCCCGGTTCTGGCAGGACTTCTTCCGCGAGTCGCCCCAGGCGCACCTCGACATCGAGAAGATTCAGGGCTTCGGGATGCAGTGCATCGTTCGCTGGCGCTGCCAATGGGTGGATGCGGCGGGCAACCCGCGCCACCTGCGGGGCGTTGACCTGTTCCAGGAACGGGGCGGCCTCATCTGCGAGCAGCTATCGTATGTGAAGGGGTCGCTTGGCCATGAATAGGCGAAGGGGCAGATGTGTTGCTGCGCGGCGGGCAAGATTATGCGCGGCTAGAAATGCTCTCTCTATACAGCAGAAAGACCGACTAGAGGTGCTGACCAGCTTTGCCTTCTGCACCAAATGGATTTTCTCTCGGCTTGGATAGTATCTCTGATATGTGGAGCGGAGTAATATCAATCTGTGAGGCTAATATCTTGGAAACAGTGGTCTCCCTGGCAACCAAGTTACTCAAATCATTGCGCACTTGCTCGAAGACTTTGTTGAAAAGAGGGCTAAGCTCGCCAAGAGTTAGAAGAGACTCATCGAAATCATTGATATTCATACTTTTGTTCACTAGCGTTCCCTCAAGCTGTCTGAGAGCATCTATTGTAGATTGCGAAAGTAGAGAATAATACCTCCCAAGAGATATGGTCTTTCTTACTATCGGTTTCATCCCTTCCCGATAAATCTGCTCAACCTTTTCCTGAGAGATTTCTTGCCGTATTTGTTCATCTATCACTAAAAACACTCCGCTTGTGTCCTTATAAATGTCAGCGACTTCCCCCCACAAGTCGAGCATCTTATCCAGATAGACTTCAACATACCGCTGCTCGCCAAGCTGCTCTCGGAAAAACCGGCGATTGAGCCAGTTCGTCAGAAATGCGGCAATGACCGCCACCATAAGCCCAATCAATGCTTGTAGAACGAGCCTCGTCTCCTCGCTCATGGTAACCTCCCGTCAAACCCAATGTCAGAACTCCCCCACCTCCGGGTACGCCGCGCGCAGCGCCTCCCCCACGATGCGCTTGTATTCCAGCGCGTCGGCTTCCGTCTGCCCCTCGAAGCGCAGGCTGAGCACCGGCTCGGTGTTCGAGGCACGCAGCAGGCCCCACCCCCGCTCGAAGGTGATGCGCACCCCGTCCACGTCGCTGATCGGGTAGCGGTCTTTCAGCACGGCGTGCACGGCAGCGATCACCGCCGCCTTGCGCTCGTCCGGGCAGTGCGGGCGGTACTCCGGCGTGGCCCACAGCGTCGGCACGGTCGCCATCAGCGCGGAGAGCGGCTTATCCTGCGCGGTGAGAATCTGCACGACCCGCCCGGCGACGAACACCCCGTCGTCGAAGCCGTAGTAGCCGTCGGCCAGGAAGATGTGCCCGCTCATCTCGCCGCCCAGCAGCGCGCCCTCCTCCTCCATCTTGGCCTTGACCAGCGAGTGCCCGCTGATCCATATAACGGGGCGGCCCCCGGCGCGCGTCACCTCGTCGAAGAGCACCTGCGAGCTGAGCACATCGGCGACGACCGCCGCCCCAGGGTGGCGGGCCAGCGTATCGCGAGCCAGCAACGCCAGGACGCGGTCGGCGGGGATGGGCGCGCCCCTCTCGTCCACCACGCCCACGCGGTCGGCGTCGCCGTCGAAGGCCAGGCCCAGGTCGGCGCCACTCGCCCGCACCCGCTCCACCAGATCGCGCAGATTGGCCGCGTCCTGCGGATCGGGCTGATGGTGCGGATACGTCCCGTCCGGCTCGCAGTAGAGCGGGATCACCGTGTGGCCGAGCGCCTCCAGCAGCGGCACGGCGTAGAGGCCGCCCATGCCGTTCCCCGCGTCCACGACGATGGTCAGCGGACGGACGTGGTGCAGACGAGACTGCGCCATCGCCAGGTAGCGGGCGTTGGCCTCGTCATCGCGGCGGACGCTCCCTTGCCCGCTGGCGAAGTCGCCCGCCTCGATCATCCGGCGCAGCGCCTGAATCTGCTCGCCGTAGAGGTTGCGCTTGCCGATGGACAGCTTGAAGCCGTTCATGGCCGGCTTGAGGTGGCTGCCGGTGACCATCAGCCAGCCGATGTCGCCCGCCTCGACCGCGCACCAGTAGACGACCGGCGTCGCCGCCCGCCCGATGTCCGTCACCTGGCAGCCGGCGGCGGTCAGGCCGCGCATGGCGGCGTCGGCCAGCCCGCGCGAACTC
>JAGPFT010000205.1 GCA_018056405.1 Anaerolineae bacterium | reverse complement strand
GCACATCGCCTGGGACGCGGTGGACTTCGCCATCCCTGCCAGCGGGCGGCGGGTGCGCGTCATCGGCAGCCTGGAGAACCAGTTGCTCACCGAGCACCGTATTGAGGACGCGAAGATCGTGGACGGCCACGCCATGGCCGATCCGGCCCGCGACCTGCTGAAGATGGCCGTCATCGAGCGGCATCACGCCTCCGGGAGCATGGGCAAGGGCTTCATTCGCGGCATCGGGCTGAAGCGCGGGGCCATCGCCGGGACGGTGGCCCACGATCATCACAACCTGGTGGTCATCGGCGCGGACGACGCCAGCATGAGGGCCGCCGCGCGCGCCGTCGAGCGCATGGGTGGCGGGTTGGTCGCCGTCAACGGCGAGCAGGTGCTGGCCGAGCTACCCCTGCCCGTCGGCGGGCTGATGAGCGAGCGGCCCATCGGCGAGGTGCGCGCCGCGCTGGATCGCCTGCTGAATGTGGCCGGGCGCGAGCTAGGCTCGCCGCTGCACGACCCGTTCATGGCCATGAGCTTCATGGCCCTGGAGGTCATCCCCAGCCTCAAGCTGACCGATGTGGGCCTGGTGGATGTTGACAAGTTCGAGGTGGTGAGTCTGTTCGCGGGATGAGGCGCTGCGGCGGCGTAGGGGCATATGGCGATACGCCCCTACGCGGGCAGACTTCCGAAGTCTTCGAAGACTTCGGAAGTCTGGTGCGGCAGAATGCCCCTCCCCCTGGCCCCCTCCCCGGCAGAGCCAGAGAGGGGGAAAGCGCCGCGTGCGGCGAACCAAGTCCCCCTCTCTAGCTCGGCTGGAGAGGGGGATTGAGGGGGTGAGGCCCGCACAGCCAGGCTTAAGGTGACGCATAGGGGGCATATGGCGATACACCCCTACGGAATCATGTCGCCACCGGTATTTTCTTGCTCGTGGACTCAGCGCAGTGGGGCCACCCCCTGCCCGCAGCAGTGGCCCGGCGGCGGTGAGGCATCCCCGTCATCCGTGGCCAGCTCGAAGCTGCGCGGCATTTTGGCGATGAACGGGCAGCCCGCGCTGTGCCCGCAGGTGGTGCAGGCCGGGCCGCTGCCCGTCTCGCGCAGCCTGCCCTTGCGCACCCAGTGATCGATCATCCCTTCCAACATGCTGGGCGGGAGGTCCAGTTCGCGGGCAAGCTGGCTCAGCGTGCGCGGCGCGCGCGTCTCTTCGAACGCTTGCAGAACCTGACGCAGAGTCGTGGGCACGGGCGTCATCCTATCCCCAGCAGCAGGCCGCCCTGGTAGACGAGGGTCGCCGCCAGCCAGGCCACGAACAGGGTGTAGGCCACCTGGTAGAGCACCCAGCGCCCGCCGAACTCGTGGCGAATAGCGGCGACTGTCGCCATACACGGCACGTAGAGCAGCACGAAGACGCTGAAGGCTACCGCCGCCAACTTGCCCCGTTCCGCAGAGCCGGCGGTACGGGCGAAGGAGGTGGTCAGCGCACCCTGCAGCGAGGTCAGTTCCTCGGCGTCCTCACCGCGATCCAGCCAGTCGCCCAGGCCAATATTCACGCCGGGCAGCAGGTTCACCGTGCGCGGGACGATGTTGGCCGTCTCCTGAACGGTGAGGATGGCCGCTTCGCCGAACGAGCGCGCGATCTCACGCAGGTCCTCTACGAAGTCCGGCGCGTCTGCGTCGTCCTCGTCGCCCGCATCTTCCTCTGCTTCCTCCACGTAAATCTGGCTCATCGTGCTGACGACGGCCTCTTTGGCCACGAAGCCGGTGATCAGTGAGCCAGCCGCCTCCCAACTGCCGAAGCCGGCGGGCGCTAAGACTGGCGCGAGCGCCCGGCTGGCCGACCCGAACAGGCTGTCGCCGGTGGGCACATCGTTGAACTTCCCCTCGCCGCGCACGGGTAGCGCCAGCAGAAACCAGATGAAGATAGTTGCGACCAGGATGATGGTGGCCGCATTGCGCAGGAACTGCGCCGTGCGCTGCCAGGCTTGCCGCCAGACGTTGCCCACAATCGGCATGTGATAGGGCGGCAACTCCAGCACGAAGGGCTGGGGCGGCTTGTGACGGTAGACGGTGCGCTTCATGGCGAAGCCGGTCAGCAGGGCGATGGCAATCCCCAGCAGGTACAGCCCGAAGATCAGGTTGCCGGACTTAGCGCCGAAAAACGCCGCGCCAAAGACGATGTACACCGGCAGACGCGCCCCGCAGCTCATAAAGGGGGTGATGAAGGCGGTCAATTTGCGGTCGTCTTCATCTTCGAGGGTGCGCGTGGCGTAGATGGCCGGCACCGTGCAACCAAAACCAACGATCAGCGGCAGAAAGCTCTTGCCGTGCAGCCCGATGCTATGCATAAAGCGATCCATGACGAACGCCGAGCGAGCCATGTAGCCGGAGTCTTCCAGCACGGCCAGTGCCAGATAGAGAAAGAGCAGCACCGGCACGAAGACCAGCACTCCCCCCACGCCGGCGATTACCCCGTCCACGACCAGTGCCGCCAGCCACGTGCCGCCCAGGTGAGCGGCGTCCAGCGCGGCAAGCGCCCAGCGCGTGAGCGGCCCGCTGATGATCGCGTCAATCCAGTCCAGGAAGGGCGCGCTGACATACGCCGTGAACTGGAAGACGATCCACATCAGCAGCAGGAAAATGAGCACGCCCCAGAGGGGGTGAGTGATAATGCGGTCGGCCCGGTCGGAGCGCGTCTCGATCTGGCCATCGGGCCGCCTCACCACCCCGCGCAGCAGCCCGGCGATCACCTGGTAGCGCCGGTCGGTGATCAGCGTCTCGGCGTCCTCGCCGGTCTGCGCGGCGATGCGCGCCATAGCCGCGCCCGTCGCCTCGATCAGCGCGTGATAACCCGCCCCAGAGAGGCGCGCGTGCAGGTCTTCGTCGTTTTCGAGCAGCTTGATGGCCAGCCAGCGCGGGCGGAACTGGTGGCTGAGGATCGGGTCGGCCTCGATCTGCGCCTGCAGCGCGGCGATCTCGCTTTCGAGCGGTTGACCGTAATCTACCGGCGTGGGCAGCAGGCGGGGCGTCGGGCCGGTCTGGATGGCGATGGCTTCGCGGAGCGCGTCGAGGCCCACCGCCCGGCTGCCTACCGTCTCAACGACGGGCAGCCCATTCAGCCGGGCCGAGAGCGCCGCCGTGTCAATCGTGATGCCGCGCCGCTGCGCTGCGTCGGCCATGTTGAGCGCCAGCACAACCGGCACGCCCAGCTCCAACACTTGCAGCGCCAGGTACAGGTTGCGCTCCAGGTTGGCCGAGTCGGCTACGGCGACGATGGCGCTGGGGCGTTCGTTGATGATGAAGTCGCGGGCGATGATCTCTTCGCTGGAATAGGCGTTCAGGCTGTAGGTGCCGGGCAGGTCTATCACCGTGAAGTCCCGCGCCCCAATGTGGGCGATGCCGGCCATCTTCTCGACAGTCTTGCCCGGCCAGTTGCCTACATGCTGGCGCTCGCCGGTCAGCGCGTTGAAAAGGGTGCTCTTGCCGACATTGGGGTTGCCGGCCAGGGCGATGGTCTGACAGTGGGGCATCGGCACTCAGTCCTCGCTGGGGGGAGTGACATGGCACGGCCTGACGCGAATGCGCTGAGCCATGCCGCGCCCGATAGCCAGCCGCGAGTCTTCGCGCACGGCCAGGATCAGCGGCCCGGCGAAGCTGTTCTGCACCACGCGCACGGTCAGGCCCACGTTCAGGCCCAGGTCGGCCAACCGTTTGCGCAGGCGACGGCCCTCCTCAATCCGAATCAACTCTACTGTCTGGCCAGGAGCGACCATGCTCAGCGGCAGGGTAGTATCAGCGCCGTGATGGTGGTGATGCCGGCGGTGGTGATGGCGGAAGGCAGGGGGCATAGGACACCTTAAGCTCACAGCATATCGAGAAATATCTCAATTGCGAACAATTCTCATTATTGTCAGCCGGATGTCAAGGTGTCGGTGACACCTGGCACTGCACTCTGTGCAGATTGTCATCCTGGGCGGGCATTGCGGTGTGGGCAAAGACTTCGGAAGTCTGGCATCGGAGCGCCTGCGCCAGGCGTAGGGACGGGTTTGCAAACCCGCCCCGCCCCTACAGGGTCAAATCTCATTAGAAGCGCGGCTCTGCTGCGCTTTGGGTTAGCCTCACCCCCGGCCTCGCTACGCTCAGCCAAGAACCAGACTTCGGAAGTCCTCGAAGACTTCCGAAGTCTCTTGCGGCGCGCGCCCCTCCCTCACGCCCGCCTTATCTCACCCCCGGCCTCGCTACGCTCAGAGGCCGTTCGAGAAGCCTTGTACCTGCTTCTTCCCCCCATCCCCGGCCCTTCCCCCACGAGGGAGGGAAGGGAGAAAAGCGCGCACTCCAGGCCCCTCAGCTCCTTGTGGGGGAGGGGTTCGGGGTGGGGGGAACAACTTCTCAAACGGTCTCTCAGCGCGAGGCCCGCGTCAGTGGGCCGGGCGGGGGTGAGGCTCGTAGGGGCGTATGGCTATACGCCCCTACGGGGGTGTGCCACCGGCCACACGTGCCCCACGCCCGTCAGCGCCCCCTGACCCAAAACCGAAGACCGAAAACTGAGGACTCCCGCCTCCTACCCCACCAGCCCCTCGGCCACGAGCAATTCGGCGTTGAGGATCGAGCAGCCCGCCGCGCCGCGCACCGTGTTGTGGGCTAGCGCCAGGAACTTCCAGCCGCCGATGACCGGGCAGGGGCGCAGCCGCCCGACGACCGCCGCCATACCGTTCCCGGCGTCGCGGTCACGGCGCGGCTGCGGGCGATCCGGCGCGCGGTGATAGATCACCGGCTGCGGCGGCGCGCTGGGCAAGGACGGCACCGGCTCCGGCCCGCGAAAGTCCTCCCAGGCGGCGATGATCTGCGCTTCGCTCACCGCTTCGCGGAAGCGCACGGCCACGCTGACCAGGTGCCCATCCAGCACGGGCACGCGCGTGCAGGTGGCGCTGGCGGCATAGTCCAGGTCGGCGATGCGCTCCCCCTCCAGCGCGCCGAGCATCTTGCGCGGCTCGGCTTCCAGCTTCGGCTCTTCGCCGTTGATGAAGGGGATCACGTTGTCCAGGATGTCCAGCGAGGGCACGCCGGGGTAGCCGCCGCCGCTCACCGCTTGCAGGCTGGTCAGTTGGGCCGCGACGATCCCGAACGGGCGCAGCGGAGCGAAGGCCATGGCCACCGGTGCGCTGGTGCAATTGGAGTTGGTGACCAGCCCGCCTGTCCCCCAGCCGTACTTCTGGCGCTGCACGCGCACCAGCGCAGCGTGCGGCGCGTTGATCTCCGGCAGCAGAATCGGCACGTGCTCATGCATGCGGTAGGCGCTGGCGTTGGAGCAGACGACGTGCCCTGTTTCGGCCAGCCGCCACTCGACCGTCTGGGCGATCTCAGCGGGCAGCGCGGAGAACACAAGCGGCGACTGCACGTCGGCGTCCAGCGGCAAGACGACGCGCTCAGCCAGGTCGGGGGGCGGGTTGCCAGGCAGCACCCAGCGCGCCGCTTCGCCGTAGCGTTGCCCGGCGCTGCGGTCGCTGGCGACCAATTCGGCGACGCGGAACCAGGGATGCCCCTGCAGAAGCTGCACGAAGCGCTGGCCGACAGCGCCCGTCGCGCCCAGCACGGCGACATTGAGGGGGGGACGATTCTGGGCCATGACTTTTTCCTTTCAGGCTATGCGCATCAGTAACCTCATGGATGAGACAACCAGAAATGGCATGGTTTTCGTAGGGGCGTATGGCAATACGCCCCTACCGGGCGCAGCAAGCAGCGCCCCTCCATCCGGCCACCTTTGATTGCATTCTCCATGAGCTTACTTCTGCACCTATGCTATCGCACACCAGAGCGGGCCGGCGAATGGCCTTTCTGGTGATTTTCTACAGGGTGCATTCGGATTTGGGGGCAGGTGCAGAGATCGGTTGCAGACCTCACCCCCCGGCCCCCTCTCCATATACGGAGAGGGGGAGTAAGTATCTGGCTCAGTCCCCTCTCCGCGTGTGGAGAGGGG
>JAGPFT010000204.1 GCA_018056405.1 Anaerolineae bacterium | reverse complement strand
TCTGCGGAAGCTGGCTGATGTGCCCAAACGGATCGGGCGTGTAGCCGACCGGCATCCGCTCGCCGAAGCGGGCGCAGATCGCCGCGCCCAGCATCAGGTTGCGCACGGTGGACTCCGGCCCCACCAGGAACTCGTCGGGCAGGATGTGCCAGGGGCCGATGACCAGCCGCCCGGCCTGGATATGGCGGCGCAGGTCGGCTTCGCGCTCCGGGCGCAGTGCCAGGTAGTCTTCCAGGATAATCGTCTGCCCGTCGAGCATGAAGCTGCGAAAGGCCGGGTCGCCGTCCAGAATGTCGAGCAGGTCGTCCACCAGACGCACCAGGCTCAGGCGAAAATCCTGGAACGTGCGGTACCACTCGCGGTCCCAGTGTGTGTGCGAGACGACGGTCATCTCATAGACAGGTGCTGGCATAGCTCGCTCACTTTGTGCGGGGTTGCTGGTTACTGGTGATTGGTTTCTGGTAAAGCAGGTACAGCCCTACCGTCACCAAGAACCAATAACCAACCACCAACCACCCTTCACCTCAAGTAAATCGGGTTCGTCAGCGCGCGCAGCAAGTCACTATCCGCCCCGCTGACAAGCTGCGCGCGCACATACGCCGTGCCGGACACGTCCAGGGTCAACGTGATAACCTCGTCCGGGCCGGTGACGGGATATTGAAGCAAACAGCCGGGCGCGCCGCGCACTTCGAGGGTCGAGCCGGCCCCGCCCACTGCCCGCACGGTCAGCAGCAGGCGGTCGTCCGGCGGGCGCGGAATGGCGTCGCCCATCATCGCCGGGCCGGCGCTCATTGTCAGGCGCGGCCCGTCTGCCCCTTCGCTGACAAAGGCGTGCCCGGCGCGCAGCGCGTCCAGCAGCGCCGCCGCGCTCGGCGGGCCGGGGCAGTAAACCCAGGTCGTGGGCGTGCCCACGCGGGCCACTTCGTCCGCCCCGCCGCGCAGGCGGTGCGCGTCGCTGCCGCCGACGGCGACCAACCGCTCGCCCGCCTTCAAGCGCCGCTCGTAATAGGCCAGCGAGACAGCGTTGAACAGTACCCAGGGGCCATTCCACACTTCCAGGCAGTGCGAGCCGGTCACTTCGGCGAACTCCCAGGGCGGCCCGTAGGGGCGCGGGTGGTTGCACGAGGTCAGGTAGCCGCGCGCCCGCGCCGCCTGAATCGCCTCGGCCATCAGGGCCGGCGTCAGCGTGCGGAAGTCAACCCAGCCCCGGTCGCCCCACACGTTCCAGTGCCCCCGGTACGTCGTCACCTCGAAGCCGGGGATCAGGATCAGGTCGGGCGTGTCCAGCGCGGTCAGCTCGATCAGATGACTGAGCGTATTGTGATCGGTGATCGCCAGGAAGTCCAGGCCCAGGGCGCGCGCCGCCGCGATCATCTCGGCGGGCGAGGAATCACCGTCGCTGTGATGGGTGTGGCAGTGTAGCTCGCCGCGATACCAGCCGTCCGGTCTGGGGGCGAAGCCTGGCGCGTCCTGGCGCAAGGGCAGCAGGGCGGGGGGCGAGGGATCGCCCTCAGCCGTCGCCGGACTGAAGCGCAGCGTCACCCGGTAATCGCAGCCGCACGGCCCGACCTTGTACAGCCCCAGGAAGATGTACCAGAGGCCCGGCGTCAGCGGGCCGGGCAGGTAGCCGGGAGTCGCCGCCGCCGGCGTCACAAAGAACTCGCGGCGGGCGCTGCCGCTCCAACCGCGAAAACCCGCCTTCATGAAGGCGATGCCGCGCTCGTCGAACAGGCCGATGTCCAGGGTGTTGCCGCCCGTCAGGTGCGGGTCGGAGCCGATGGCGTCGCTGTACTCGTAGCGCACGTCGAGCCGCCCTGCGCCTTCCGGCATCTCGAACGGTAAGTAGAGGAAGCCCCCCTCCTGCGCCGGCGTAGCGTGCCCCTCCAGCACGCGCTCAGTGGACACGGCGAGAGCGGTCATTGCAGCAGGTTGCCGTCCGCATCGTAGGCATAGCTGGCATTGAGGTCGGGCACCAGCCACACTTCGTGGGGCAAATCCGGCGGCTCGTCGCGGAACAGACGCACCGAGACCAGCTTGCCGGCCACGTACACGACGATGAGCACTTCGCCGCCCATCGGCTGCACGGCGTAAACCTGCGCCGGGATCGCGCCGGGCGACGGCTCTATGCGCGGAGCCAGGTTCTCCGGGCGCACGCCCAGAGTGATCATCTGCCCATCGGTCAGCTTGCCGTTCAGCCGCTTGAAGAGGGCGCTCAGGTCAATACCTGGCCCCTCCCCATTCAGGAGGAACGTGCCATGCCCCAGGTCCACCGTCCCCGCCAGCAAGTTCATGGGCGGGCTGCCGATGAACGAAGCGACGAACGTGTTGGCCGGGCGACGGTACACTTCCAGCGGCGCGCCGACCTGCATGACACGCCCGAAGTTCATGACCACAATGCGGTCGGCCAGGGCCATTGCTTCGGCCTGATCGTGGGTCACATAGATGGTCGTCACGCCTAGCTCGTGCTGCAGGTGCTTGAGGAAAGCGCGCGCCTCCAGCCGAAGCTGCGCGTCGAGGTTGCTCAGCGGCTCGTCGAAGAGGAAGCACAACGCCTGGTGCACCACCGCCCGCGCCACCGACGCGCGCTGCTGCTGCCCGCCGGAGATTTGCCCCGGACGGCGGTCGAGCAGATCGCCGATCTGAAGCTGCTGAGCGACCTCCGTCACCCGCTCGGTGCGCTCTTGCTTGCCCACGCCGCGCACCTTCAGCGGGTAGCCGATGTTCTCCAGAATCGTCATGTGCGGGTAGAGCGCGTAGTCCTGGAAGACCATGGCCACGTCGCGGGCGCGCGGCGGCAGCCGTGTCACGTCGCGCTCGCCGATCAGGATACGCCCCTCATCGGCGAACTCCAGCCCGGCGATCAGGCGCAGGGTGGTCGTCTTGCCGCAGCCGGAGGGGCCGAGCAGGGCCACGAACTCGCCGTCGCCGACGGTCAGCGTCACGTCGTTGACGGCAGTCACGCTGCCAAAGCGTTTAACGACATGCTCAAAGGTGATTTGCGTCATCGTGTTGTTTGTCCGTAGCTCAGGGTTAGCTCTTGATGCCGCCGAAGAAGCGGAAGCCAAAACGCCAGTTGACGATCAGGTACAGCACCAGCACCGGGATCGTGTACAGAAACGCATAGGCCGAGAGCAGCGTCAGGTTGGGCGTGCCCGCCTCTGTGTAGAACGAGTAGGAAGCGATGGCCGCCGGCATACGATTCGGGCTGCGTAGCAGCACCGACGGGATGAGGAACGCGCCCCAGGCGTTGACGAAGGCCCAGATGGCTACCACCACCACGCCGGGCCGCACCATCGGCAGGGCCACGTCGCGGAAGACGCGCAGCGACGACGCGCCGCAGACCAGCGCCGCCTCTTCATACGAGCGCGGGATCGAGTCAATGAAGTCGCGCATGATGAAGATCGCCGACGGCAGCAGCCCGCCGGTCATCACCAGGATGACGCCCGCGTAGGTGTCAATCAGCCCCAGCCGGAAGATGAGCAGGAAGATCGGCACCATCGCCGCTGTGCCGCTGACCACCGACGAGAACAGAATCAGCACGTAGACCAGGACATCGCGCCCCGGCACATGCGTGCGCGACAGGCCGTAGGAAGCCATCGTCGCCACGCCTGCCACCAGCACCATCACCCCGCCGCCGATGATCAGGTTGTTCTGGAACAGCGCGCGCATGGCAAACTTGTTGTGATAGACCGCTTCGAAGTTCGCCAGCGAGGGGTTGGAGGGGATCGTCACTGCCAGATTCGCCTGCGTGTTGAACGGCGCGGTGATCAGCCACAGCAACGGTGCGACGAAGAAGGCCGCGATGACCACTGAGAAAACGAAGAGCAACCCCCGCGCCAGCCACGAACGTATCACAAAGCTGTTCATGTCACCCTCCGGCGGCGGATGGACGCCAGGTAGACCAGGGCCAGCGCCAGGTTGATCAGCATCATCACCACCGCGATGGCGCTACCCTTGCCGAACTCGTGCTGCCCCATGAAGGCCGTGCGGTAGGTGTAGATGGAGACCACTTCCGAGCGCTTGGCAGGCCCGCCGCCTGTCAAAAGGAACGGCGTGAAGACATTGAACGTCCACAGCGTGATCAGGATTAGGTCGGTCAGGATGTGCCCGCGCAGCAGCGGGAAGAAGATGTCGCGGAACTTCTGCCAGGCCGTCGCGCCGACGACCTCCGCCGTCTCCACATACGAGGGCGGAATCGTCTCCAGCGCGCCCGAAAAGAGCAGCATAGAGAAGGCCGTGCCGCGCCACGAGTTGAACAGGATGATCGATTCCAGCGGGTGGTCGAACAGCCAGTCGGGTCGCCCCAGCCCCAGCGTGCTGAGCACGCTGTTGAGCGTGCCGAACTCCCAGTCGAGGAAGGCCACCCAGGTGAAGGCCACCACCGTTTCGGGGATGATCCAGGCCAGGATGACCAACGTGAAGACGGTTTCTCGCAGCAGGCCGTGCTTGCGGTAGAAGGCCCAGGCGATGAGCATTCCCAGCCCGGCCTGGCCGATCAGCGCCGACCCCACGACGAACTGCGTGGTGATCTTGAGGGCGCTGCCGAACTCGCCCAGGCGCATCCAGCGGTCGGGGTCGAACAGGCGTTGGTAGTTGTCCAGGCCAACGAATTCAGGGTGGGGTGCGGTAGTCCCCAGCAGCGTCTGGTTGGTGAAGCTGAGCAGGAACACGCGCACAAACGGGTACAGTAAGAACACGATGACAAACAGTATGGCAGGCGACAGAAAGATAATCCCTACCTTTGCCGGGAATATGGCGTGCTTTCGTTCCACAGTGCGCTCCAGAAGACTTGGGGGCCAGGCCGCGTGGCCTGGCCCCAGGTCGTTGGCGCAACGAAGCGCCGCAGCTACTCAAGCGTCTTGACGTTTTCCGCGCCCGCGATCTCGGTCACCGCCTCGGCAAAGGCGTCCATCGCCTCCTCAGGCGACATCTCGCCGGAGACCACGCGCTCGGTCATGAGTTGAACTTCGGTGGAGATGAGCGGGTATTCCGGCAGCATGGGCCGCACGGTGCTGTACTGCAGCAACGCAGAGGCCATCGCCGTCATCACCGGATCGCCGGCCACTTCCACATCGTCGCGGAAGCTGATGCGCGGCTGGATCAGCTCGAAGGCGCGCACCGCGTCCCGGCCCGACATGTAGGAGAGGAAGGCCCACGCTTCCTTGGGGTGCGGGCTGTTGGGGTTGATCAGCCAGCCGGTGCCGCCGGAGATGCTCACGAAGTCCTGGCCGCGATAGCCCGCGCCCGGCTCCTTGGCCGGCATCATCGCCCAGCCGACGATCTCGTCGCGGTTCTCGATGGCCGTCTCCGACCCTGGCGCGATCACCGAGCGCCAGAACCAGTCACCCTCCACCAGCATGGCGATCTGGCCATCGCGGAAACCGACGAACGAGCGGTTGCGCCCATCTTGCAGAAGCTGCATCCGGGCGTCGCCCAGCCCCTCGTCCACATAGACGGTCTTGTAGAAGTTGAGTGTGTCGAGGATGGCCGGACTCTTGATGATCCATTTGCCATCTTCAAAGTCGTACAGGTGATGGCCCGCGCCCAGCAGCACCATGAAGTAGCCCTGCATGGTCGTGGCCTCGCCCATCGCCGTGCCCGCGTTGATCTGCAGCGGAATCTCGACTCCGGCTTCCTTCAGCGTGCGGGCTGTGTCCAGCAGTTCTGCCCAGCTTGTCGGCTGCCAGGGCAGGGCGATGCCGGCCTGCTCGAAGAGGTCCTTGCGGTAGAAGATCTGGCGGACATCGGTGCCGGAGGGGATACCGTAGCGCTCGCCCTGATAGGACAGAATGGCCTGGATGCCCTCCGAGATATGGCTCCAACCTTCCCAGTCGTTGACTTCCGGGCCAACCACTTCCACCAGCGGCTTGAGCAGACCCGCGCCGACGAACTCCGGCACCCAGAAGCCATCGAAGGACATGATGTCGTAGCCGCTGCCGACGCTCAGGTCGAGGGCGTACTGCTCCTTGAGC
>JAGPFT010000203.1 GCA_018056405.1 Anaerolineae bacterium | reverse complement strand
CGGCTGCCCCCTCGTTCGCACCTTCTGCTGTGCAGTGATGGGTTGCGGAACATGGTCGCTGAGGAGACAATCGCTGAAGTGATCGAGAAGCATAGCGACCCGCAACGTGCCTGTGCTGAACTGGTACAGCTTGCCAACGATCGGGGCGGCCCGGACAACATCAGTGTCATCCTGGTACAGATGCCCGGTTAGCAACCGGCAGCAAGAGCGTGAGCCGTGAATGACGCATCGCGTAATCTCTATGCGATTCTAGGAATTTCCCCCGAAGCGACCGCTGACGACATCCGCGAAGCCTATCGGGTGATGGCACGCCGCTTCCACCCGGATGCCAACCACAACCAGGGGGCGGATGTCCAGTTCCGTGATATCGCTGCCGCGTACAGTGTCCTGAGCAATCCCGGCGAGCGTCTACGCTATGACGACGCACACCGCCATCTCCGCGACGAGCCAGCTTACTTCTCCCTGCGCGTCGTTCCCAGCAAACGGGTGCTGAGCACGCTGGTCGAGCCACAGGTGCTCTACCTGTTACTGGATATTGTGCCGACGCAGCGTGTGATCTCTGGCCGGCGCAGCACCGCGCCAATGAACCTGACTCTGGTGCTGGATCGCAGCACGTCCATGCGCGGGGCGCGGCTGGACAAAGTGAAAGTGGCGGCGCACCACATCATTGACCAGCTTTCGCCCCAGGATGTCCTGGCTGTGGTTAGCTTCAGCGACCGCGCCGACGTGTTGATCCCGGCGACATCGGTGACGGACAAGATATCGCTGCGCTCGACGGTGAGCATCATGCGCGCCGAGGGCGGGACGGAGATCTATCACGGTTTGGCGGCGGGCGTGGCCGAATGTCGCAAGCATCTCGCGCCGCGCATGGTGAATCACGTTATCCTGCTGACGGATGGGCGCACGTTTGGCGATGAGGAGCGCTGCCTGGCGCTGGCCCGCAAGGCAGCCGAAGACGGCATCGGCATCAGCGCCATGGGCATCGGGGAGGAGTGGAACGACGAATTCCTCGATGCGCTGGCGGCGGCGACCGGTGGCTCGTCGGCCTACATCAACACGCCCAGGGCGGTGCTCCAGTTCCTGGATGAGCGCGTGCGCAGCCTGGGGGACGCTTTCGCCGAGCGGCTGCAACTGACGATTGCGCCCGACGCCGACGTACTGCTGGAGTCTGCTTTCCGGCTGAACCCACATCCCCAGCCGCTTGACGTGGAGTGGCAGCCGATTCCGCTCGGCACATTGGAGAAGAACCGCTCGATCCGCGTGCTCGTCCAGCTCCAAATGCCGCCGAGCAGCAAGGCGGGGTTCCGCTCGGTGGTCCGGCTGGATGTGACTGGGGATGTGCTAATCGCGGAACGGCATCAGTACAAAGTCATCAGCGACATCGCGATTGAATTTGCTCACGAGCCAAGCCCAGAGCAGCCGCCAACGGCGATTCTCGATGCATTGGGCAAGCTCACTCTCTATCGTATCCAACAGAAGGCCGAGCGAGCGCTCACGAATGGGCTGCCGCTGGAGGCAGCGCGGCAGTTGGAGAACCTGGCGACCCGCTTGTTTGCCGCCGGCCAGGACGAACTCGCGCACAAAGCGATCCACGAGGCACGGCGCGTGTCGCGTACGCAGGCGTTCTCCCAGGAAGGTCGTAAGTCGCTGAAGTTCCATACCCGCCAGCTTCTCGCACTGCCAGCGCCAGGAAATGATACGCCATGAAGATATGCCCGTACTGTGGCTCCGAGAACCGCGAAGGTGTCCTGTTCTGTGAGGAGTGCGGCCAGCCTTTTGTCGGGCAGGCAGAGGCTCCCGATACCTCGCAGTTGGAGTCAGAGAATCACGAGACTTTCGGAGAGCGGATGACCTGGGGAACGGCGCGGTTCGGCGAAGGCGCATCTGTGCTGATCCGGATTCGGGATGTGGCCGAGCCGCTGGTCTTCGAGCCAGGCGAGGAAACCGTTATCGGGCGGCGCGATCCCACTGCGCTGGAGGTGCCCGACATTGACCTTGCCCTCTACGATGCAGCAGAGCTGGGAGTGTCGCGCCGGCATGGGATGATCCGGCGCGGAGAGGACACGTTGACTCTGGTGGACCTGGACAGCACGAACGGCACGTTTCTCAACGGGCAGCGGCTTATCCCCCACCAGCCGCGCGTGCTGCGCGATGGTGACGAGATTCGTATGGGGCACTTGGTGTTCAGCATCTTCTTCCGTTGAGTGGGCCTTGTCTCTGAGAGGCATACCTTATGCACACACTGTTGGTTCATATCATCAATGAAGAGCCAATTCTGGCGGAGGTTGAGGCGCTGCCCGCACCGACGGATCAGGCGATTGTCTGCCTGCATCCGCGACGGCGTGATGGGCGCGAGGTACACTATGTGTTGCCAGAGGTACAGACGATTATTCTGCCCTGGCACCGCATCAGCTTCGTTGAAGTGATGCCCAGCGGACAGGAAGAGGAGATCATCAGTCCCTTCGCGGTCTGATCGGGGGAGAGTTAGAAAATGTCCAGCAAACCGCCGCGCGTGATGCCGCGCGATGCCAAGCGAATCTTGGTGGTGGATGATGAGCCGCGCATGATCGGCTTCATCCGTATGAACCTCGAACTGGAAGGCTACCAGGTGTTGGAAGCGAACAGCGGCGTTCGAGCACTGGAAATGATTCGCACGCAATTGCCGGACCTAGTCCTGCTCGACGTGATGATGCCCTCGCTAGATGGCTTTGAAACGCTACGGATGCTGCGCGAGTTCTCCAGCGTTCCGGTGATTATGCTTACTGCGAAGGGGGAAGAGGACGATAAGGTCTATGGGCTGGAGCTTGGCGCTGATGACTATGTGACCAAGCCGTTTGGCTCGCGCGAGCTATCCAGCCGCGTGCGCGCTGTGCTTCGCCGGGCCGAGATGCCCAGCACCTCGCCCGACCAGGCCATTCTCAAGATTGATGAACGTCTGAGCGTGGACTTCAACCGGCGTGAAGTGATCGTCAACGGCGAGCACATCAAACTGCGCCCGACCGAATATCGGCTGCTGTATCACCTGATCGAGAACGCTGGCTGGACGGTGCCACACGAGCAACTGCTCGCTAAAGTGTGGGGCTATGAGTACCGCGACGAGACGCACTACGTTCGTCTCTATGTCAACTATTTGCGCGAGAAGATTGAGGAAGACCCCTCGGACCCCAAGTATATCCTGACCGAGCGCGGCGTCGGCTACCGCTTCGTGGACTTCAGACGCGGCGGCGAATAGCCGCTTCCTGGAAGCCCTCCACTCTCGCTAAGCCGGACGGTACAGAGGCGTGTCGCAGCCGCATACGCCCCTGTATGTTGGATGCCCGCGCGCTGACCTTGTTTCCGCTGTGCCCAGGGCTACTCGCCCCGCTCTTTCGGGGGCTGCGTGGTCAGAATGTCCAGCGCGATCCTGGCTGATTTCTGTTGTGGCGCAGTCCAGCCCTCTTCGGTTGTCATGCGCACCAGGTGCTCGTGGACGGCCCGCTGTTCTCGGCGGGAAAGCGCGGCCCAGGCAGCGCGAATCAACTCCGCGCGCCGGCTGAGCAGGCCATCCCAAAGATACTCCAGATCATCCATGCGTGTCCTCTTTTGCGCGAGCGTCCGCTCAGCATGGCTCCCGCCCGGATCTCCGCGATCACTTGCCGGCTGGCTCAACAGGCGCGCTCTGCTGCGCTTCGTGGGCGATGGCTGCGCGCACGAACTCGCGGAACAGGGGGTGCGGGTTGTTGGGCCGACTTTGGAACTCCGGGTGAAACTGGCTGCCCACCATGAAGGGGTGATCTCTCAGTTCTATGATCTCGACCAACCGCCCATCGGGACTCAGGCCGCTGAGCCATGCCCCGTGCGCCGTGAACTGCTCACGGTAGCGATTGTTGAACTCAAAGCGATGGCGGTGCCGCTCCTGAATAATATCGGTCTGGTAAGCGGCTGCCGCTTTGGAGCCAGGGGCCAGCGCGCAGGGGTAGGCACCGAGGCGCATCGTCCCCCCCAGGTTGGCAACGTCGTGCTGGTCGGGCATCAGGTCAATGATCGGGTGGGCGCACGTTTTGTCGTACTCGGTGCTGTTGGCGTCTTCCAGGCCGAGCACGTTGCGCGCGAATTCGATGCACATCACCTGCATCCCCAGGCAGAGACCCAGATAGGGAGTGCGCGTGGTGCGGGCGAAACGAGCGGCCAGCACCTTGCCTTCGACGCCCCGATAGCCAAAGCCGCCAGGAACGACAATGCCGCTCACGCCCTCCAGCAAGTCCCAGTGCTTGTTCTTTTCCAGGTCGCCTGAAGGGACCCACACAATCTCGACTTTGCGATCTTGAGCGACAGCGGCGTGCAATAGCGCTTCTTTGACGCTCATGTAGGCGTCGTGCAGCTCGACGTATTTGCCGACGATGGCGATGCGCAGCGGCTTGTTGACCTGGCGCATACGCGCCACCATTTGCCGCCAGGCGGACAGGTCGGGGGGCGAGGGGGGCAGGTGCAGGTATTCGACGATGAAATCGCCCAGGCCGGCGTCTTCGAGCACCAGCGGCACGTCGTAGATGTTGTCGGTGGTTTCCAGGGGGATGACGGCGCGCGCCTCGACATCGCAGAAGAGGGCAATCTTGCCGATCAGGTCCTGGCTGACAGGATGATCGGTGCGGGCGATGATCACCTGCGGCTGGATGCCAATGCTGCGCAGTTCGCGCACGCTGTGCTGGGTGGGCTTGGTCTTTAGCTCGCCGGTCGCGCCAATGTGGGGCAGGAAGGTGACATGGACGTAGAGCGTATTGTCGCGCCCCACGTCCGTGCGCAGTTGACGGATCGCTTCCAGGAAGGGTTGGCCCTCGATGTCGCCGACCGTGCCGCCTACTTCCACGATCACCACGTCGGGGTTACTTTCCTGGCCGACCAGGGCGATGCGGCGCTTGATTTCGTTGGTGATGTGCGGGATGACCTGGATGGTGCCGCCGAGGAAGTCGCCGCGCCGCTCTCTGCCGATGACTTCGGCGTAAATCTGGCCGGTGGTCACGTTGCAGGTGCGATCCAGGGCTTCGTCGGCGAAACGCTCGTAGTGTCCCAGGTCGAGATCGGTCTCGGCACCGTCCACCGTGACGAAGACCTCGCCATGCTGGTAGGGACTCATCGTGCCAGGGTCTACATTCAGGTAGGGGTCGAGCTTCTGAATGGCCACCTTTAACCCGCGCGCTTTCAGGAGGCGGCCAATGGCTGCCGCCGTGACCCCTTTGCCCACCGAACTCACCACACCGCCCGTGCAGAAGATGTACTTAGGCATACGCAGTCCTGCCCCTTCCTGGGCTGCTCAAAAAACGGCGGGGAGACTGTGGCGTTGCCGTCTTGCTCCCCGCTCCCTCAGTGCTGACGATTCTGTGAACGGTGCGGCAATGAGCCGCCGTTCACACCAATTTCGCCAGGTCATTGGCCGCTCGCTTCATGTCCAGAAACACCAGACCCAGCTTGGCGCTATCGCGGACGAGCGCTGTCAGGACGGCCTCTTCCCCGATGGCCATCAGGATCACATAGCCGCTATCCCCGCGCACGTAAACCTGGTCGAGCGTGCCCCGTCCCAATTCGCTGGCTATGCGTTCGCCGAGCGAGAGCATCGCTGCGGACATGGCCGACACGCGGTCTTCTTCGGCGTCGGAAGGCAGGGCCGAGGCCATGATCAACCCGTCCACACTGACGATGGCCGATGCTTCGATGTCGGTGGTGGCGATTTGAAGCTCGCGCAGGCGGTCTACCATAAGCTCGGTCCGCGAACGCGCCATGAGTGTGCTCCTTTCGGGCCGTGCAACGCGCCAGTGGCATGGTGTCGCGCTATCGCGCGGTTCACTTCACGCTCCCATTCTACTGCGCTGCGGGCCGCTTGCCAAAGGGGAATGGATGCATTCGGATTTGGGGGCAGGTGCAGAGATCGGTTGCAGACCTCACCCCCCGGCCCCCTCTCCATATACGGAGAGGGGGAGTAAGTATCTGGCTCAGTCCCCTCTCCGCGTGTGGAGAGGGGATTG
>JAGPFT010000202.1 GCA_018056405.1 Anaerolineae bacterium | reverse complement strand
GAAGCCGATCATCGGCTTGTCGTCCTGGGCGGTCGCTGGAACAGCCAGCGGAATCGCCAGCGCCAGCACAATAGCTATCGGCAACAGTTTCTTGAACATTGTTTAGCTCCTTATTGGCGCTCTGGTGCTGCAAAAGCGAAGTGAAGCGTGCGTGGGTAATTCACGTCCTGCTGGCAAGTTTCCGGTCGGCAAACTCCTTTCCCTGGGGTGGATGCCCGACAGCCCCGCGAGCGGATCAGTTATTTCCCAAACGATACCTGGAAGGAAGTGAGTAGCCGGGGAATCGGCAAGCAAGGCAGCGCCTTCCAGCCGCCTGTGGCGACCTACTCGCCCCATACGGCCCTGGCAGGATACCAGGCGAAAGCAGCCGTTGTCGCTTATTGCTTTAATCATCTATGAATTTGATCAACACGGACGGCTAACATTCTCTAGGCAAAGCATACGCAAGGTCAAAGGCAGTGTCAAGTTCCATAGGACCCTTTGTCGCCTGACAAACTATACCTCACCGCTCGCGCTTCTGCCATGCACAGGGTCCAGGGGGGTGCGTGCAAAACCTGTCAGGCAGTGTGGTCGTGCTCCTTAGCCTCACCCCCGCTCGGCGCTGCGTCGTGGAGAGGGGGCAAGCCGAGCGCAGCGAGGCTGAGGGTGAGGCTACTGCCAGCTTCGCGCGTGACGCTGACAACCTTTGCACGCACCCGGTCCACGAACGAGTTGTCAGGCAGTGGTCGAAGGCCCCCATCCCCTGACAGCGGAGGCCCCTCCCCCTGGCCCCCTCCCCAGCCGAGCTAGGGAGGGGGAAAACGTCCCATCTGGCGGTCAGAGTCCCCCCTCTCTGGCTCTGCCGGAGAGGGGGATGGAGGGGGAGAGGCGCGGCGGGCGCTCGGCGATCAGACTTCCGAAGTTTTCGGAAACTTCGGAAGTCTGGTGCGGCAGAAGGCCCCTCCCCCTGGCCCCCTCCCCAGCCGAGCTAGGGAGGGGGAAAACGTCTCATCCGGCGGTCAGAGTCCCCCTCTCTGGCTCTGCCGGAGAGGGGGATTGAGGGGGAGAGGCGCGGCGGGCGCTCGGCGATCAGACTTCCGAAGTTTTCGGAAACTTCGGAAGTCTGGTGCGGCAGAAGGCCCCTCCCCCTGGCCCCCTCCCCAGCCGAGCTAGGGAGGGGGAAAACGTCTCATCCGGCGGTCAGAGTCCCCCTCTCTGGCTCTGCCGGAGAGGGGGATTGAGGGGGAGAGGCGCGGCGGGCGCTCGGCGATCAGACTTCCGAAGTTTTCGGAAACTTCGGAAGTCTGGTGCGGCAGAAGGCCCCTCCCCCTGGCCCCCTCCCCAGCCGAGCTAGGGAGGGAGGATGGAGGGGGAAGGCGTTCAGCGAGCATTCCCGAACTTCCCCCGGTGACAGGTCGTTCGTGCACCCCCCTGCGCAGCCTGGCAGGGTTACGCCCGGCCCAGCGCGGCGGCCTGGTGAGCGCGGCGCGTCGGCTCCGGCAGGCGGTAGCGCGTGGTGCAGGCCAGGACGAGCGCCCGCGCGTCGTCCAGCGTGGCGCGGTGCCCCACCGACACATAGACCGGCTTGACGTTGGCCCGCGTGCGCAGCACCGCGCCGATGACCTCGCCGCGATCCAGCAGGGGCACCCAGGCCCCTTTTTCGGCGGGCAGGGGCACATGATGGCCCACCAGCAGGCTCTTGGCACAGCCGACGGCCGGCGCATCGAGGAACAACCCGATGTGGCAGGCGATCCCGATGCGGCGCGGGTGGATGGTACCCTGCCCGTCGAAGAGGAAAACATCCGGCGTGGAGGTCAGCCTGCCCAGCGCGTCGAGGATGACCGCGCCCTCGCGGAAGGAGAGCAGCCCTGGCACATAGGGGAAAGGGGTCGGGCGCTCGGCGGTCACCGTCTCGACCACCTCCAGCGCCGGCAAGCGCAGCACGACGACCGCCGCCCGGCTGCGGTCATCCTTGACGCTGACATCTACCCCCGCCACCAGCCGGATCGACTCCAGGGGGAGCGGCTGGTCGGCAATCACACGGGGGGCCAGGGCGCGCTGCAAGCGGATCGCTTCGTCCGGTGCAACGTCCCAGCGGTGCAGCGCGTGGATGGTGACGGGCATGGGGGAGTCGCCTCTCTGAAATCAGGGCAAACGATCTGGAACCCTACTATAAGGCTGTGCCGCGCCCCACACAACCGGCGCGCGAGACAGACTTCGGCAGTCTGATCCCTGTTCCTCTCTGGCGGGTGCGTGCAAAACCTGTCAGGCAGGGGCACTGCGCCCTGGTTGACCTCACCCCCGCCCGGCGCTAACGCGCCTCGCCTCCCCCTCTCCGTCAACGGAGAGGGGGAAGAGCCGAGCGTAGCGAACTTGGCGGCTCACACCACCCAGTAGCACGCCCGGCGCGCGTCGGCATCGAGCGCCTGCACCACTGCGTAGTAGGCGCGCTGAAAGTCCCACGCGGACTGGAAACGCGCGTCCGGGTCCTTAGCCAGCGCATACAGCAGCAGCGCTTGCAGCCGCTCCGGGAACTGAGGGTGACGCTGGCGCGGCAGCGGCACCGGCTCGTCCACATGAGCCAGCGCGGTCATCTGCTCGTTCGCGCCCTGAAAGGGCAGAACGCCGAGCAGCAGTTCGTAGAGAATCACGCCGAGAGAATACAGGTCGGCGCGGTGATCAGCGGGCAGCCCCAACGCCACCTCTGGAGCCATGTATTCAGGCGTGCCCACTGACACACCAAAGGCGGTCAGGCGGGTGTCAAGGTGGGGGCGTTTGCCCAGGCCGAAGTCAGTCAGGTAGACGTGGTTGCCGTCGCCCTGCCGCTCGATGAGGATGTTGCCGGTCTTCAGGTCGCGGTGCAGCACATTATGGGCGTGCCCATATTCCAGCGCCTCGGTGATCGGGCGCACGATCTGCCAGGCGGTGAGCGGCGAAAAGCGTTGGTGGCGCAAGATGTTTTCCAGCGTCGGCCCTCTGATGAGCTGCATGACGATGTACAGGTAGCCGCGCCACTCGCCGTAGGTGATCACCGGGACGATGTGCGGGTGGCGCAGCGTGATCATCAGCTCGGCCTCGCGCCAGAAGCGCGTGCGAAAGCTCTCTTCCTCAGCGAACTCCGGCAACATGATCTTCAGCGCGACCGGGCGGCGCGACTGGACGTGGTACGCCGTGTAGACGCGCCCCATACCCCCCGTCCCAATCGGACGCACGAGCACGTAGCCGTTGATGTCCTGCCCGATCAACGCGCGATCCACGCCGGCACTCCCTGGCTTAACTCTCGCGCCCCCGGAGGGGCTATTGCGATACGCCCTTACCCCGCCCGGCACTCACGCGCCTCTGCGATCTCTAACCTCTGGCACGGGAAAATGGTTCCGAGCGCGGGATAAAGTTGATCGGGTCATGCGCCCGCCGCCCCTAACGCAGCAGCGCCAGCGCCACGCCCAACATCGCCGCCAGAATGCTCACCAGCCAGAAACGCTGCACGACCTGCGTCTCGCTCCAGCCGCCTAGCTCGAAGTGGTGGTGGAGGGGCGTCATGCGGAAGAGACGCTGCCCATGCGTCAGCCGGAAGTAAGCCACTTGCAATATGACACTGAGCGTGGCGGCGACGGGGATGATGGCGATGATCGGCAGCAGCAACCACTGCCCGGTCATCAACGCGACCGTGCCCAGCGCCGCACCCAGCGCCAGCGACCCTACATCGCCCATGAACATCTGCGCCGGCAGCGCGTTGTACCACAAAAAGCCGAAGCACGCCCCGACGATGATGAAGGAGAACTGCACCAGGAAGGTCTGCCCCTGCAGGTGGGCGATGGCCCCATAGGCAGCGAAGGCGCTGGCCGCAATCAGCCCGGCCAGCCCGTCCAGCCCATCCACAATGTTGACCGCGTTGCTCATGCCCACAATGAAGAACACAGCGATGGGAATCCACAGCAGCGGGGGTATTTCCACGAAGTCGGGATAGAGGGGAATGTACACGCCGTTCGCATTCTGAAAGCCGCCGCTCACAAAAGCCATCACCGCCGCCACAAACACCGCCAGCAACACCTGGACGGTGAACTTGGTGCGGGCGCGCATGCCTTCACCGCGCTCGCGCAGCCCCCGAATCCCCTCTAGATCATCTACTGCCCCCAGCAACCCAAAAGCCAGCAGCACGAACAGCGGCAGCAGGATGCTAGAGCCGGTCAGCGTCTCGCGCACCAGGCGCGCCAGGTTCAGCCCCAGGGTGATCAGCACGACCGGCACCAGGATCAGGATGCCGCCCATCGTCGGCGTGCCCATTTTGGCCAGATGCGAGCGTGGCCCGGACTCGCGAATCTGCTTGCCGACGTGCAGACGGCGCAGCACTTTGACGAAGGGATCGCCCCAGATGGCAGTGAGCAGGAAGGTGAACGCCCCCAAGGTGAGGGCGAATGGCAGTTCAGGGGTCATGGGATGGCTGGCTTCCCGGCAGTCACCGGTCACGGCGCTGGCAGACTCGCGCTACAGAGCGGCCATTGTACGCCATAACGGGTTATCTGCCCAGACACGGGGGAGACCATCGCAGGTGCGCGTTGCTTTACCCCCCTTCGGCGCTGGCGCACCTCGCTTCCCCCTCTCCGGTCTATACATAACGGGAGGGGACAGGCCGAGCATAGCGAGGCTGGGGGTGAGGTCCATGCCCCTGTGCCCAATGATTCGCTGACAACCTTTGCAGACACCCCTGCGAGGTGCAGCAAGGACTAGATGCGGGTGGGGTAGTCGGCCCCCCAGATGTCGGCAGCCTGGAAGAAAGTAGTCACGTTCTCCCAGCGGAACTCCGGCTCCAGATCGTAGGCAGGGCTGAGGATCAACCCACCGCCGGCCCCCACGGTCATGATCCGCCCGAAGACTTCGTGCCGGATGTCTTCCGGCGTGCCCCAGGCCCAGCGTTGGGGCGTGCCAACCGTCCCCCAGAAGGCGAGTTTGTCTCCGTACTGGCGCTTGAGTTGAGCGGGGTCCATCACGTCCGGTTGCACGGGGTTGAGCACGTCCACGCCGATCTCGATCAGGTCGGGGATGATCGGCTCGATGTTGCCGTCGCTGTGCCAGAAGATGAACAGATCGGGGTTCACAGCGCGGCAGGCGGCGATGATGGCGCGCACGCACGGCTTGAACGTGCGCCGCCACGTCTCCGGGCTGATCAACATGCGGGTCGGCTCGGCTACATCATCGTCCAGGGCCAGGATGTCAATGCCCGCCCTGGTGAGGGCCAGCGACAGGGTGAGGTGCATGGCGGTGAGCTGTTCCAGCAGGTAGTCCACCAGCGGCGGGTTCTCGACCAGATCGATCATGAACTGCTCGAAGCCACGCAGCCGCCACGCCGTCTCGAACAGCTCCCCGCCGAGATGGGGCGGCGAGGCCATCACCGCGTAGCCCTGCCGTTGGTGATGCTCGACGGCGCGGCGCAGCCCATCGGAGTCGAACTGCTGCATGAAGTCTGGCAGCGGCGCGGCGGCGATCTGGGCGATGGTCTCCGCCCCGCCGAGCGGCGCATCGCGCTCGATCTCCGGGTGGTAGCCCCAGTCGTGGTAAGTCTTCAGGATGGGCCGCGAGCCGACGTAGACATCGTCCGGCAGCGACTTCAGGTAGCTGAGAAAGCTGGCTTGCTGGCGTGGGGGGTCGGCGGTGACGAAGCGAATCTCGCAGTCGAACATCTCGCCCGCGTCGCGATCCGGATACTGGGGAAACGAGCAGGGATAGAAGTTGACCATCCTGGGCAGGCGGTCGGGCGGCTGGTGGCGTAACACGGCCTGTACGCGCTCGCGCGGTCTCATGGGTACCCCCGATCAGGGCGCTGCAAGGCCCCTCTGTGGTTGGTAAGTATAGTATAGAGCGGGGCTGCGGGGAGGGGTAGTCGGACGGTGGGGCGCGGGACGGTTGCCAGCGACTCGCTTGACGCAGGGGCATTGGCCTCACCCCCAATGCCCCCCATCCCCCGGCCCCTTCCCCCGCGCTGCGTGGAGGGAGGGGGAGCAGGCCCGCAGCTTTTCTCCCTTCCCC
>JAGPFT010000200.1 GCA_018056405.1 Anaerolineae bacterium | reverse complement strand
CCATGTAGTAGGCCAGGGCCGTCGCCGTCGTCGTGCCGTCTCCGGCGATGTCGTTGGTCTTGGTCGCCGCTTCCTTCAGCAGTTGGGCGCCCATGTTCTCAAACGGGTCGTCCAGCTCGATCTCTTTGGCGACCGACACGCCGTCGTGGGTGATGGTCGGCGCGCCCCACTTCTTGTCAATGGCCACATTGCGCCCCTTCGGACCCAGCGTGGTCATGACCGCCTTGGCCAGCATGTCAATCCCGTTGCGTAGCCCGTTGCGCGCTTCCTGGTCGAAAATTAGTTGCTTAGGCATTTTGCGCTCTCCTTGCTTTAGTCGCTTGTGAGTGATTTGGGTCAGCGCGTGCAGACGGCAGAGTCCACACGCCCGTTCAAACCTGTCGTTACGAGAAACCAGCAAAGCGATTAGCACTCGCAGCATGTGAGTGCTAATTCGAGCCTGATCTTACCAATGCCGGATCGCACTGTCAAGCGCAATTTAGCACTCTAGCCTGCTGTGTGCTAACGATAGGCATTAGAAATGCGTATAAAATTCTGGCGTATGGCTCGCCGGGGAGGGCTACTGGTTGGCCTCAGTGGTGGAAAGCGGCGTGATGCGCACGCCGCACGATTGCAGAGCATTGGCGAAGCTGGCCTGCCGCCGGACGTCGTTGCGTTCCAGCACAAGCTGGTAGCCTTGCTGGAGGAAGGGTACGGCCAGGTCGCAGCGCCCTAACGAAGCGTGCGAATGGCCAAGCTGGTAGTAATCGTCCGGGTCGGTTGAGCCGAGGGAAATGGCCCGCTCCAGGTTGACGGCAGCGGTGACAAAATCGCCGTCGCTCCATTGCAGCCCGCCCAAGTAGGACAGGCAGGGCACGTTCTCCGGGTCTACGTCCAGGCAGCGCCGATAGTACTCATAAGCGCGCTCGACGTTGCCGTTGCGAGTGTGCGCGCTGCCCAACGAGAAGAGCACAGACGTATCGCGCGGGTTGCGCTCCAACGTGGCCACCAACACCTGAATCGCCTGATCAAGCTCGCCCAGCGCCACATAGTTATTGGCCAGCTCGACGGCGATGTAGGGTTGGTTGGGCGCGTTCTGCAGCGCCGCCAGATAGGGCTGGACAGCTTCCTCCCAGCGTCCCTGGTTCGAATAGAGCAAGCCCAGGTTGCGGAACGTGTCAGCAACGGCAACGCCCGCCGTATCCAGTTCCAACGCCTGATCCAGGTAGCTGCGGGCCGTGTCGTATTGGCCCATGTCAATGTAGATTTCCCCCAGAAAGGCATATGTGGGTGCGTAGGTCTCGTCGAGCGCGCGCGCGTGCAGCGCTGAAGCCAGGGCCTCACCATACGCCCCCTTCCAGTCCAATGCTCTGGCGCGAATTGCCCAGCCGTGAGGGGCTAATGGATTGGCGCTGATCGTCTTCTCGGCATAGACGAGCGCCTGGTCGAGACGGTCGGTATTCCGCCCGAAATTTGAGGTGATGAGCAGGGTATGGGCGATCTGGTAATGCAGCGCTACATCGTTGGGATAGGCCTCAGCCAACACGGTGCAATGGCGGATGGCCTGTTCCAGATCGCCCTGCCGGTAGGCGTTGGTACACTCGATCTCAGCCGTCACGACATCCGGCGTGGCGGTTGGAGTGGGCGCGGGGGCGACCTGCGTCTGCACGGCCTCGGCCAGGTTCTCCAGTTCCGGCAGCACAGAGGTGCGCACGCGCTCGCGCTGCTCCCAGATCAGCCAGCCCACCCTTGCCAGCACGACGATGAGCAGCAATTGCACCAGAGCGCGCCCTGAGAAGAGGCGCAGATGGCGCTTGCGCCCTGGCCGGTACCGTTTGGGGGTGCGCAAATACATGGGTGCTGCCCTAGAACACGCCGATTGGTTCTGGTGGCGGGACTGCCGTTGGCACCGGCGTGGGAATCTCGCTGATGTCGTAGTTCTCGTCGTAGTTCACACAGAGCATCAGTCCCTCGTTGATGAACCCTTTGATGGTCTCGGCGGGGTTCATCTGCAGCGCGTCCTGGAGGATCGGCCACGCCTGATCGCAGCGCGCCAGTAGCGCCCAGGCCAGGCCGCGCAGATAGTAGCAGGCTTGTTCGCGCTCAGCCAGGGGAATGCCCTGCTCCTCTTGCAGCCGCGCGCAGGTCTCGAACGACTCGATGGCCCCCTCGTAATTGCGGCTGGTGTAACGCACCATGCCAAGCTGCCGGTGCGCTTCGGGGTAGGTCGGGTCAAGCTGGATGGCCTGTTCGCACGCTTCCTGGGCCAGCGCATCTTCGCGCATCCCGAAGTAGGTTTCGCACTTGCGTGTGTACGCTTTGACGTTATCCGGCTCCATCGCCAACACCTGGTCGTAGGCGGCGATGGCTGCCTCATAATTCTCCTGCGCCTTGTAATACACCGCCAGCTCGAAATAGAGCGCGTCGAAGCGTGGGTGAATCTGGATGGCGCGCTCGTACTGCTGGATGGCGGCGTCGGATTGGCCCACAAAGGCCAGGCCCAGAGCCAGCGCGCGGCGGGCATCCAGGCTGTTCTCGTCCAACTGAACGGCCTCGTCGGCCTTCTGGAACGCCTGGTTGGGGCGTCCCGCGTCGCGATAGGCCATGGACAGGTAGGCGCGCGCCTCAGCGTAATCCGGCGCGAGTTGCTCGGCGCGCAGCCCGGCGGCAATGGCCTCTTCCGGGCGACCATTCTCCAGCAGGGCCAGGCAGAGCAACGCCTGGGCGCGCGCGTTGTTGGGGTCTATCTCGACTGCTCGCTCGGCTACCTCTAGCGCTTGTTCCGCGCGGAAGCGATAACTGCGCCCTGCATAGCTGCGGTACACCAGCATCCGCCCATACTCAAAGAGGATGTCTATGTCATTTGGCATCAGACGCACGGCTTCGCCATAATGGGCGATGGCGCGCTCGATGTCGCCGGCCAGGTAGGCGCGCTCGCCTAATTGCGCCTGAGTGATGGCGTCAAGCGTGGGCGTTGGCTGCGTCCCGACGCCAGCCAGCACCCACTGCTGAACGCTGTCGAAGCGCCAGATGACGCCGATTACCAGCATCATGGCTATCGCCCAGAAGAGCAGCAGCGTCCGGCTGCCGCGACGCCGTGCCTGGCGACCGAAGTGGAGATTGGACTTGTCCCGACGGATGTACATGACTCACAACTCCGGGGCGCGGCACCCTGTGGACGGGACATGCTTCGCCTTTGCTGGCTGTGCCACCATAAAAAAGACCGGCGAGTGCGTGTACCCCCCGGTAGCAAGCATGACGTCCCATTGCGCGCGCCGTGATGATCCTAGCATCCCGGTCGTGACCTGTCAAAGTGCGAGGCCGGGGGCGTGCAGAGGTTGTCAGTGACATGGGTGGCGCTGGCGAAAAGCCTCACCCCCTGGCCTCGCTACGCTCGGCCTTTCCCCCTCTCCACGTCGTGGAGAGGGGGCGGCGAGGTGCGCCAGCGCCGAGCGGGGGTGAGGCTAAGGAGCGCGACCTTGTTGCCTGACGGGTTTTGCACGCACCCAGTGCAGGGGGGCGTGCAGAGGTTGTCAGTGACACGTGTGGCGCTGGCGAAAAGCCTCACCCCCTGGCCTCGCTGCGCTCGGCCTTTCCCCCTCTCCACGTTGTGGAGAGGGGGCGGCGAGGCGCGTCAGCGCCGAGCGGGGGTGAGGCTAAGGAGCGCGACCCTGTTGCCTGACCGGAGCGGTGCAGTCATTCGCCAGCGACGGGGAGTCGTGCTATAGTCTCTGCGCGTGCTTCGCCAGCCAATAGGGACTTTCATGCGCGTTCTAATTATCTCCGACATTCACGCCAACCTCGCTGCTTTCGAGGCGGTTCTGCAAGATGCCCAGGGGGACTGGGATTTCGTCTGGTGCCTGGGCGATGTGGTCGGGTACGGCCCCGATCCTAATGAGTGCTGCGATTTGCTGCGCAGTATGCCACACCTGTGCCTGGCCGGGAACCACGATTGGGCGGCATTGGCTCGCCTGGACATTCGCACGTTCAATGCGGACGCGCGCCGCGCTGTCACCTGGACGCGCGACACGCTCACGCCCGACAACCTGGCCTACCTGGCGGCTCTGCCCACCACGTTTGTGCTTGGCGAGTACACTCTGGCACATGGCAGCCCGCGCGAGCCAGTGTGGGAATACATCCTCGATCCGCTCATCGCCGCACTAAACTTCCCGCATTTCGAGACGCCGTACTGCTTTGTGGGACACACGCACACGCCGGTGATCTACCAACTGACCGACGACCGGGGGGATACGGAGGCTTTGCTACCCACCTACCGCCAGCCGAAGCATCTGAACGGACACCGCCTGATCATCAACCCCGGCAGCGTAGGCCAACCGCGCGACTCGAACAAGGACGCTTCCTATGGCATTCTGCATGTTCAGGATGCCGTCTTTGAGCACCGGCGCGTCCCGTACCCGATTGCCCTCACGCAGGAAAGAATGCGCCGCCTGGATATGCCGGAGCGGTTGATCGCGCGCCTGGAGCATGGCTGGTAGGCTCTGCCGAGCGTCTGACGCCAGGAAACGCAGCAGCCGGAGTTGTCGTCCGGCTGCGTTGATTCGGAGGTAGGGTTGTGGGCGCTCAGCTACCGGGTTCGGGGATGTAGGCGTATAGCCACCAGAACACGTCCGGGGGGTAGGCGGGTTTGAGCACCTCATCGGTGATGAACTCACCTTCGCGCAGCAGCGCGCGCAGCTTCTGATCCACCTGTCGGAGGCGGGCGCGCAGATCGTCTTCCAGGATTTTGAGTTCGCTGGCTTCCTCGACCAGGTGGTGGATGATGGTGCGCTTCTCGGCCTGGGCCGGATAGTTGGCCGCACAAGGCAGCACATCTTCGTCGCATTCGCGCACAAACAGCTCCAGCGCTTCCAGCCGCGCTCGTAGCTCGCGCTTGATCTTGTTCTCAAAGTGAACGGACCAGTTAGCGCGTTCTGCCTCCAGGTTGATGCGCGCATCATGGAGCAGCGTTTGCTGTTCGGCGCTGAGCAAGTCTTCCAGGCAGGTCAGCCGATGCAGCCGCAACAACAGCCCGCCCAGAGTCAGCTTGGGCAGGTTGCCCGCCAGATAGCCGTATAGCTCGTCTTCGTACAGGTAGGGGGTCAGGCTAGAGGCCATCGCCGCCAGAACGCGCACGTCGCGCTCCAGGTTGAAGGCGAGCTTGGGCGGGGGGGTACTCATGTGCTTGTGCCTCACGACTCCCTTTGGGGGACGATCACTTGTACCTCTTGATCTGGCGGAAATTCGGGTTGCCCTGGATGTTCTGAATGCGCCCCTCGACATCGGTGGCGTACCACTGAGTGACACTGAGGCCTTCTGGGTTTACATAAGAGATGGCCGGCGCGAAGCCGAGAATCTCCTTGATCCCAAGCAGCAGCGGAGTGAGGTCTTCGGCAGAGGGCGTGGTGAGGGTCAGGTAGTCGCCAGGCACCCACTCAATAGCCAGGGGAATGGAGCGCCATTCCCCTTCCATGCGGAAGGGCGGTTCGCTGCGTGTGCAGGACAGGTGAAGAGATGTGATGCGGTTGCTCCAGAAGGTGTGGTTGACTCGCTCCTCAATCAAATACGCTTTATGCTCCGGCTCGCTATAGAACCAGGTGCTCGCGTTGGTCGCCATGAACTGTCTTCGCCTCCTGCTGCCTACGAAATCCGGCAGTATGATACCATCAAATCCCGTGCGAGGGCGAGATTCTCTGAGCCGCAGCGCCAGTCATTGGCCTGGCGCTCCGCGCCCTGGCGCGCGGAACAAAGCGCCCAACTGTGAGTTGGGTGGGCGTTGGGGTTGGCTAGGGCCTCAAACGGCGCTGGCTACCAGACTTCTTCGACGCCGCTGTGCTGGACGGTGACGCGCTCTTCAATTAACTGGTCGCTGCCGGAGTCGAAATCCGAATAGCCGACCGCGCTGATCCAGGCATCCTTCAGCGTCCAGCGGCGCGTCTCGATCCCCTCATCCATCGCCACAATCGCTATCTGGCGGACGATCTTGACCGTGGGGTTGGTGAGCGTCTCGCGAATCCAGGCGTTAAAGGGCAGGTCTGGATCGCGCTGCACCATCTTGGTGATG
>JAGPFT010000201.1 GCA_018056405.1 Anaerolineae bacterium | reverse complement strand
CCGGCAGCCGAGCGGGTTTGACAAGGGCGGCTGAATAGGCGACAATTCTTGCGCATTCGCATGAGGTATCCAGAGGATGGCCGCCTGAGCGGAGCGTGACCCATGATAAAAGAGGTTTTGAAGGATGCCGAGGAGCGCATGAAGAGCGCCGTTGCTGTGCTCGAAGAGGATCTGCGAGGAATGCGCACAGGCCGCGCCTCAACCGGCCTCGTCGAGAAGCTGGCGGTAGACTACTACGGCACCGAGACCCCGCTCTACCAGCTTGCGACTATCTCGGTCCCCGAAGCGCAGATGATCATGATTCGTCCGTTCGACAAGACCTCGCTCAAGACCATCGAGCGAGCTATTCTCGCCTCAGACCTGGGACTGACGCCCAACAACGATGGCACGGTCATTCGCCTGAACATCCCCGCTCTCACCCAGGAGCGGCGCATTGAGTTGCAGAAGATCGTCGGGCGGCGCGTCGAAGAGGCGCGCGTCGCTGTGCGCAACGTGCGTCGCAGCGCCATTGACGACCTGCGCGAATTCGAGAAGGAAAAGCTGATCTCCGAGGACGAGAACAAGCACGGGCAGGAAGAAATTCAGAAGCTGACCGACAGGTACATTCACCTCATCGAAGAGGCGGGCAAGCGCAAAGAAGCCGAGATCATGGAATTGTAGCCCGCGACGAGGCCGATCTCTGCCAGGATGGAAAGAGCGCGCTGCGGGGCCTCAGCGTCCCTGGCGCTCGCCTCCTCCCCCGCAGCCGGGACAGAGTAGCGTGGAGCAGCGAACGTACATGACAGACGAAGCGTTGACCCTGCCCGAACGGGTGCCCTATCACCTGGCCGTGATCATGGACGGCAACGGGCGCTGGGCCCAGGCGCGCGGCTTGCCCCGCCTGGCGGGGCACCGCGCCGGCGTGGAGAACCTGCGGCGCATCCTGCGCGCGTGCAGCGAGTTCGGCATCAAAATCCTGACCATCTACGCCTTCTCCACCGAGAACTGGGGGCGGCCCGAAGCCGAGGTACGCGGGCTGATGAACATCCTGGAGACGGTCATTGACCGCGAGTTGAAGCAGCTTCATGCGAACGGCGTGCAGCTTCGCCACATCGGCGAGCTGGAGGGACTTTCGCCGGTGCTGCAAGAGAAGGTGCGCCAGGCTATCGCCCTCACGCGCAACAACGACCAGCTTGTCCTCAACATCGCCTTCAACTATGGCGGGCGGCAAGACCTGCTCCAGGCCTTCCGGCGCATCGTCGCCGATGGCATCCCGCTCGACCAGATTGACGAGACGTTGATCAACTATTACCTGTACACCGCCGGGCAACCCGATCCAGACCTGGTGATCCGCACGGCGGGCGAGATGCGCCTGAGCAACTTCCTGCTGTGGCAGGCGTCCTACGCCGAGTACTATGCCACGCCGACCTACTGGCCGGACTTCGACCGCAACGAGCTACTCAAGACGCTGGTCTACTTCGCGCGGCGCGAGCGGCGCTTTGGGCTGGTCCCCCAGCCATAGACGGAGCGCCCCTCTCTCACCCCTCTGCCGAGGAACCTCATGCTGAAAACGCGCGTGCTCACTGCTGTGGTGGCGCTGCCTATTCTGGTTGCGGTGGTGCTGGTGGGCGGCTGGCTGTTCGTGGCGCTGGTGGGGGGGGCGCTGGTGTTGGGCGGGCTGGAATACGTCCGCCTGCTGCGCCAGGGCGGTTATCACACCCCGGCCTGGCTGGTGCTGGCGTTCGTCCTGCTGCTGGCAGGCGCAACATGGTTTGAGCACGATGATTGGCGCGCGCCGGGCATTGCCGCGCTCTTGATTGCGGGCGCTTTCTACGCCGTCTGGAGCATGGAGCATGGGCAGCCCAACCCTGTGCTGGCGCTGGCGCTGGCCGTGTTTGGGGGACTCTACCTGGGCTGGCTGGGCAGTTACCTGCTGGCTGTGCGCGACCTGCGAGAAGGGGCCTACCTGCTGCTGATGCTCTACGGCTGCGTCGCTGTCTCCGACAGCGCGGCCTATTTTGTGGGGCGGCGCTGGGGCCGGCATAAGATGTCGCCGCGCGTCAGCCCCAAGAAGACCTGGGAAGGCTACGCGGCCAGTGTGGTGGGCGGGCTAGTCTTCGGTGTGCTGGCTGGTGGGCTGCCGGACACGGAAGTGCTCACCTGGGGGCACGGGGCACTGATCGGCCTGCTGATCGGCGTGCTGGGCACCGTCGGCGACCTGAGCATCTCGGCGATCAAGCGCCAGGTGGGGGCCAAAGACTCCAGCCACCTCATTCCTGGTCACGGCGGCATCCTCGACCGCACGGATTCGGTGCTGGTTTCCGCCGCAATCGGCTACTACTATCTTGTTTGGTTTGTCTTTTAGCGCGTATAATAGAGACAGAACGCGAGAGTTTGACCGGGGGCCTGCACTGTGCTATATTGGCAGTAGCTCGCTGTTCCATTGCATTCTACTCCTTGATTTGCGTGCCCACAGCTCGCGATATTCCTGTCCTCAGGTGCCCTTGATGATGTCTTACGCGCGGCGGTCGTCGTGAACACCGCTTGTGCGCCCAGATTGATCTATTACCCGCTCATCAGCGCGATGGTGGGGGCATTGCATCGCCACGCTGCCTGGCGTCGCTAGGTTATCCTCGCTCGGAGATCCCGGAACATGGATATTGCAGAACTCGAAACTCAAACGCTGCACACCCTGCGCGAAATGGCGCGCGAAGCCGATATTGCGGGGTTCAGCCGCCTCAAAAAACAAGACCTCATCCTGCGGCTGCTCCGTGATAAGGCCGAACGGCAGGGGCACCAACTGCGCGGGGGTATCCTCGAAATCATTGACGACGGCATCGGCTTCCTGCGCTCGGACCATTACCTGCCCGGCCCCGACGATATTTACGTCAGCCAGACGCAGATTCGCCGCTTTGGGCTGCGCACGGGCGACATGGTGATCGGCCAGGTGCGCCCGCCGAAGGACTCAGAGAAATACTTCGGCCTGCTGCGCGTAGAAGCCGTCAATGGGCTAGACCCCGAACAGGCCAAGCGCCGCCCCCGCTTCGACGACCTGACCGCCATCTTCCCCGAAGAACGCTACAACCTGGAGACCAACCCGCGCATTCTCTCCACGCGCCTGCTCAACCTGATTGCCCCTATTGGGCGCGGGCAGCGCGGCCTGATCGTCAGCCCGCCCAAAGCCGGCAAGACGACCGTGCTCAAGGAAGTGGCGAACGCGATCAGCGAGAATTACCCGGAAGTGCACCTGATGGTCGTGCTGATCGGCGAGCGCCCCGAAGAAGTCACCGACATGGATCGCTCGGTGGACGCTGAGGTGATCAGCAGCACCTTCGATGAGCCGGTGTCGTACCATGTGCGCGTGGCGGAGATGGCCCTGGAGCGTGCCAAGCGCCTGGTGGAATCCGGGCAGCATGTCGTCATCCTGCTGGACAGCATCACCCGCCTGGCCCGCGCCTACAACCTGGTCGTGCCGCCCAGCGGGCGCACGCTCACCGGCGGCCTCGACCCGTCGGCGCTCTACCCGCCCAAGCGCTTCTTTGGCGCGGCGCGCAACGTCGAGGAGGGGGGCAGCCTGACCATTGTCGCCACCTGCCTGGTCAAGACGGGCAGTCGCATGGACGACGTGATCTACGAGGAGTTCAAGGGCACCGGCAACATGGAGCTGCACCTCTCGCGCGAGCTGCAAGAGCGGCGCATCTTCCCCGCCTTCGACATCATGCAGTCCTCGACGCGGCGTGAAGAGCTACTGCTCGGCCCCGATATTTTGCAGCGCGTGTGGACGATGCGCCGCATGTTGGTGCAGATGACGCAGCCGCCAGCCAACTACGATATAGTTGCCGCGACCGAGGCGCTGATCAACCAGATGCGCCACACCGACTCCAACGAGGAGTTCCTGGACACTCTGACGCGCTAGGCGCGCCAGTGCCAGACATGACGCGGGCGACCCGTGCGATGCGCACAGGTCGCCCGCTTTTGTTGGGTTGGCGCGATCAAGCGGCCAACAGGGACGCTGCTCGGTGCGCCCTGGCCCGACGTCAGACTTCCGAAGTTTCCGGAAACTTCGGAAGTCTTAGTGCGGCGGAGGCCCCTCCCCCTGGCCCCCTCCCCAGCCGAGCTAGGGAGGGGGAAAATGTCTCATCCGGCGGTCCAAGTCCCCCTCTCTGGCTCTGCCGGAGAGGGGGATGGAGGGGGAGAGGCTCGTAGGGGCGTATTGTAATGCGCCCCTACAAAACCTCACTCCGTCGGCAGCAGGCGCGCCGCCAGCGCCGCGTAAACGTGCGCCGCCGTCGCCCGTGCCCAGCGTGACTGCCCATAGCATTGACCGCGCACATCGGCGAAGCCCAGGGCGCATAGATGCTCAACGAGCAGCGCGGCAGCGTCGCCCTCGTGGGTCGAGAGACTGGGCGTCTGCACCAGGCGCTGCGCGAAACGGTATAGCTCCTGCGCCGTCGCCCATGCCAACTCCAGGTCGCGGGTAATGGCCATGCGGCTGTTCAAGGTTACGAAGCTCCGTGAGCGAAGAGAACCATCGGAATGGTGCGCAGGATGATCTGCAAGTCCAGGCCCAGCGACCAGTTCTCGATGTAGTAGATGTCTAGCAAGCACATTTCCTCAAAGGGCACTTCGCTGCGCCCGCTGACCTGCCACAGCCCGGTCAGGCCGGGCAGCACACGCAGCCGCTGCAAGTGCCACGGCTCGTAGAGAGCCACTTCGTCGGGCGTGGCGGGGCGCGGCCCCACCCAACTCATGTCGCCGCGCAAGATGTTCCAGATTTGCGGCACCTCGTCCAGGCTGAAGCGGCGAATCCAGCGGCCCACGCGGGTGACGCGCGGGTCATTGGCCAGCTTGGGGTGGCGCGGGTCTTCGCCGGTGCGCCGGATCAGGTCGGCGTGCATCTTCTCGGCGTTCACGACCATCGAGCGGAACTTGTACACCTTGAAGCGTCTGCCTTCCAGCCCGACGCGCTCCTGGGTGAAGAAGATCGGCCCCGGCGAATCCAGGCGGATGGCGATGGCGATGACCAGCGTAATCAGGGTGCTGGGCAGCAGCGCGACCAGCGCCAGGGCAATGTCCACCGTCCGCTTGGTGATGCGGTTGCTCGTGTTGAAGCGCGCTTCCCCGTTGAGGCCCAGCATGGGAATGCCGCCCAACATCTCGACCTGCACCTGGCTGAGGCTTAGCTCGAACAGGTCGGGGACGGTGCGCACCTTGACGTTCTGGCGTTCGCACTCGCGCACGATAGCCAGAATCTTGCGCTGGACGTGCCAGGGCAGGGTGATGATCACCAGGTCTACCCGATGCTCGTCAATCAGGCGGGGCAGGTTGTCAATGCCGCCCAGGGCGGGCACGCGCCCCAGGTCATTAGCCCCGCGCTCCGGGTCGTCGTCCACAAAGCCGACCACCTTGTAGCCCAGGTCGGGCCGGGCGACGAGCGTTTGCAGCACGGACAGCCCCACGCTGCCCGCGCCGACGATCAGCACGCGCTCGACGCCGATGCCGCGCTTGCGCAGGTTGTTACGCAGGATGCGCAGCGCCAGCCGCCACAGGCCCAGCAGCAGGACGACCAGCACCGCCGCCTGGATGATCAGCAGACGGGAGAAGACCAGCGGGCGCAGCAGGAAGCTGAGGGCCATGACGATGACCGCCGCGCTCATCGCCCCGTTGGTGATGGCGAAGACCTCGTCCCACCAGGTGCGCCCGCGTCGCTCGCGGTACAGGCGCGCGCCCTGGTTGAAGACCAGCATCAGCGCAGCGAAGATGATGGCGTAGGGCCAGTAAGGGGCGAATGGCGCCGCGTTGGCTTCGTCCACTGGCTGGAGGAACTGCACCTCGTAGCGCAGGTAGTACGAGAACAGGAACGCCGCCATCACCAGCAGCAAATCGCCGGTGGGCAACAACCAACGCGGCCATTTGAAAGGCGTCTCGTCCATAGCGGTTGAGGGTGGGCGGTGATCAGTGATCAGTCTTCAGTTTTCAGTGTCCGGCTGGCCGTGTCAAAGCGTGTTTGTGAACATCGTTCCCCCCACCCCTACCCACGCTGCGGGAGGGAGGGGAATAC